>NZ_JABXWD010000276.1 GCF_019173545.1 Candidatus Magnetobacterium casense
CGTTGTTGTCGTTGCGGCAGATGTTGTATCCGCCACCCTCAACGACGCCTTCCAGTTGTCTGACCAGGGCACTGAGCATATCGAGGTAGCTAGCGTCGGAGGTGTTTGTGTGCTTGAGCGTTACGTAGTAATCATCCACGTTGTATATCTTAAAGCAGGAGCCGTTGATTAACCTGGCCACCCTCTCATATGTGTCCCGGACGGATGGCGTCAGAGGTTGGTACAGGGATTTCATGTGTTCGCTCCACTCTCTATCGGGTAATCCATGAGTTGTTATCAGGCCGCCGTAGTAGAGGGCCGAAACCGTTATGCGCTGATGTCGGCTCAAAAACGTCCTGTCATACTGGGTAGCGTCCCGTGCCGTGACGGGAACTACCATGACGCCGTCGGCAGAGAGAAAGATATCAAGAAAGTGTCTCTGAGCATCGGTCATAAAGGACGTGCCTGTGGCCGGGTGTATGCCTTGGGGGTTCTTTCGGAGGGTCTGAAATATGGTGTCATCGAGATCGAGAAAGACAATGGTCCGTGGGTGAGCTTCGTGCAAGTTGTCAGTCTCTGAGGCCATATATCCTGGCCCGTTCGATGATAATTCTGGCCCAGTTGGTGTGTGTGGCCTTTTCGTGGAATCTGTCAAACATCTTAAATACAGGGGGACTGTCGGGGGACAGTATCTTTAAAGCGGCGGCGTGTTCCTCATGGTCAACCTTGTAGACCTCCTCGACCACATCAACCTGCCAGGGGTGGATAACGGTCTTTCCAAATAATCCGTTTGCAAGGTCAAGAGCAACCTCGTTTTGGAGCATGTCTTTGCTCTGCTGGGAAAAGCACTCCCACACGGGTGCTGTTATGTTAAACCCATAGGGCTTGAACGTCAGCACGATGTTGGCTATAGCCATACCCATTGCCTTTATATGATATATGGCCATCGTACAGTCCCTCCTCATGTCCATGCTGGAGAGCATGTCGTTGGCCCCTATCCTGAGAGACAAGACCTTGCTGCGGTATGGAATCAGGAAGTCTCTGATGCGCTGGAGGGCATCCGTCGTAAAAATGTCTCGCTCAAGCACGGGCATGTAAAACTTATCACCGATATCAACACGCATGTACTGCTCCATGTTGTCACAACAGAACTTTGGCAACACCAGGCCATCAATTAATTCAATGCCTTTGAGGTCGAGTACCCTGGGCAGCTCAAGCTCGTTACGCACCCGTATGAAGATCATCGGCACACGGCTCTGGCTGTCCCTGAGTCTTTGCAGCATTTGTTGCAGGTTGTCGTAGGCGAAACTGAGAGCATCATCGGCAATGGAGTCCTCCGTGTCAAAGATGACAGACCTCAATCGTGGATACTTACGCGCCATTGCAACCTCGGCTATATCCACATGTGTTGCCGGGACGTAGAGAGAGGCGCCGAGTCTTAGATAGTGCATGTGATTACTCATCTGTGCTAACTGTGCTAAGAAAGAAGGGGAGCGGCTCCGCCCTCCCCTCAGACCCCTCCTGCAAGGGGGCCAGCCCCCTTGACCCCATAATTCTCAATCCTGAGTTCATATAAGAACGTCTTCACAATTTCTGTTCACAGCTTCAGTTCGATGACAAAGGCAGTCTTGGCATCTTCGCTGGTAGTGGCGTATATGGCGCCACCCATACTGTTTTCTATGATTATCTTTGACATGTAGAGCCCTATGCCTGAGCCTACATTGTCCTTCTTGGTTGTAAAGTAGTGGTCAAATATCCGGTCTCTGATCTCTGGCTCTATACCCTTGCCGTTGTCTTTTATGACGAGTGTTACCTTTTCGGCGTCTCTTTTTATATCGGCCTCTATGAGACCTTTGACGTTTGCGGTAGTGCGCTTGTCGTTTATGGAGTATACGGCGTTGGTAATAATGTTTAAGATGACCTGCTTGAACTCATTTTCATACCCATAGACCATTATGTTATCGGGTGCAGTAGATTTGACCCTCATCTCCACGGAGTTGTGACGCAGCAGTGCGCTTGTGATCGCACGGACGGCCTCCACGGCAGACTTAACGTTAAACAGCACCTTGCTCTTGGATGGTTTGCAGAAATCCTTGAAGTCGTTGATCGTATTGGCCATAAAGTTAATCTGTGAGATGGCCTCACCGGCGGCGTCTATGACACGGCCCTTATCCACATGGTCACTGTCACAGACATCCTGGAGGTCCTCCATAAGCAGGGCCATGATGTTTAGTGGCGTGCGCCACTGATGCGCTATCATGGTGATCATCTCACCCATGGCGGCCAACTTTGCCTGCTGGGTCATCAGCTCCTCGTGCATTCTGCGTTTTTCGACCTCCTGCTGTACACGCCTTTCAAGGTCGGAGTTTATCTCCTTCAACTGTTCAGACCTCTCCTGCAACCTCTCCTTTGAGCGTACAAGCTCAGTGATATCACGCGAAATACCGATCGTCCCTATTATGGCCCCATGGGCGTCACACCACGGTATCTTGGTGACGGAATTGTAGACCTCCGTACCGTCTATGTGTGTGACTCGTTCCACCTTGTTGGTTATTGGGATACCTGTTTGGATGATTTGTTCGTCATCCAGGCATGCCTTTGCGGCCTGTTCCCTGGACATGAAGTCAAAGTCGGTCTTGCCTGTCATATTCTCTGCCGTGGTACCGGAGTGATCGGCCTTGGCCTTGTTTACCTTTACAAATCTGTTGTTGCTGTCCTTGAAGTAGATGGAATCCGGGATGTTATCCATCAGTACCTGCAACAACCTCAGTTCCGACTGAAGCAACAGGGTATCTTCGTTGGATGCTACCACGGCGAAAAATCCCCCTTTGTCACCCCGCACACGGGACAATGCCAGTTGCCCGGCAAGGCATCAAAGGCTACACCGGCTGGTATGCCATGTGCCTTATCGCCATTTGCAGGGTCATAGATGTATCCGCAAACTGCACAGACATGCTTTTTCATCGCAATCTAATAAGGGACATACACAGTCAGGGTATTATAAATCAGGGTGCTTAGATTCAGCATTCCGTTAGCAGAGGTATCCACGCCAAAATATATATAATAGTACCCGGAGGGCAGTCCCGATGCGCTTAATAGCCGTGTGGACTGAAGGTTAAACAGTGCCCCTTTATATGCAGGTCTTACATCGTATGCGTGTGCAGCCGCCAGCCACTGGTTGGGATACACATAGTAGTATGTCCCAAATGGCGTAATGGCATAGATCCACCAATCTGCCATGGTACCGTCTTTGCTGCCGGAAGTGAGGCTCACGTCGATGTTAAGCGTATCGGTTGATTTAACCGTGAGATAACCGGCGACGCCATTGCCTGTAATCATTGGTTTGACAGTACCGGTGTCACCCTCCTCTGTGACGGTGAACGTCTCACCGGATATGTTGATGGTACCCGTCCTGCTTGTCGATGCCCTGTTGGCAGATGCCGAGTATGTGACGGTACCGTTGCCGGAGCCGGTTGAACCGGACGTAATTGACAGCCATGACACCTCCGGGGTGGCAATCCATCCACAGCCGTTTTCTGCCGTAACCGTGATAGTTCCGCTACCGCCCTGCGCCGGCACTGTTTCGGTGACAGGCGATATACTGTAGGTACACCCCGATGCCGGATACAGGGACGTTATGCCAGCCATATCGTCCTGCTCCAGGGTACGTTTTTTGGTCTCACCCCTTGAGGCATACCCGTACATTGTCTTTTCTGAATCGACTGCCGCATCGTAGAGGTCCTTAAGGCTCAGGCAATGGCCTAATTCGTGAGCGGCTATGCTTTGCAGGTCGTAGGAGTTTAGTGTCAGGTCGGTGCTATAGAGGTATTTGGTGTTAAAGTTTATGTCATCGTCAAAAATCTCTCCCGTCGGAGGGTCGTACCAGACGCTGTTGACGGCCAGGGAGCCGTTGGTGTTGTTGTTGAAGCACATGATATTTACGCCGTCGTTGTCGCCGCAGTTGGTTGCGGTTGTGGCGCCGGCATAGGTGTATCGGAAGGAGGTCGTTGTCACGCTGTTCCACGTTTGCATTGCTGCCGTGATTGCCTCAAGCGCCCCCGTTGGGCCTCCCGTGGCGTTGACATACAAAGTAACGCCGGGTTGCTTCTGCTTCAGGATAGCCCCCGATGAAGTCTTATTCAATCCAAAGGCAAGGACTTCCGAACTCCAGAGCACGCAGAGGCACAAAAACAGTGCCCTAAATCTTACCATTCCTGGTGACCCCTCTGATCTTTTTAATGAACGTACCTATGGGTACATTATTGTCGATAAAGGCAGGATTACCCTCTATGTAGTCGAGTTCCTTGGTGGCGGTTCCGTCTTTTACGGTATACTTGCCCTGTTTGTCGCCATGTACGAGGAATACGGTTTCTTTGAGCTTTCCTGTACTGGGTTTGGTCTTAAGAAACACGATGACGTCCTCCCCCTTGACCACGGAGACTACATCCCTCAGTTGCAGGGTCAGGTCTCCCACGGTGCCACCTTCATACTCAAATGCGGCGGTCTTTGCGGTAAAGTCTCCTCTGATGACCTGTGTAACCTTCAGGTGTGCCCTGGTGATGATGGTGCCGGCCTTTTGGTCCCAGGTTGATTTTGTCTGTTCCACCACGCCGCGTAAAATCACGTCGGAGGCCATTACCAGGTCGTCCGTGCTGATAGCGACAGCCCCATGCAACGGTGCAGCGCCCAACGTCATTGCCACTATCACTGCCGCCATGCAATAAACCCAAAATACCCTTCTCTTCATTTCCTTAAGTTCTCCTTTTATTCTTTTAAAGTCATTTAAAGCCTGAGACGTCCTCTGTACCCCTACAGGAACTCTTTTATCAGCTCATGCG
>NZ_JABXWD010000277.1 GCF_019173545.1 Candidatus Magnetobacterium casense
TAATTTTTTATCTTGACAATCCTATCAATTTATTGTACACTACTCTAAGTGTGTTGGTCAAGCAAGGTGTATACCATTGCTAAAATTTATTTTTCGAAAACTCGAGAATATATATATTTAAACATTTTTACGATATAAATTGCATAAAATAGTTGGTATACTGAAATGACGCAGGTTTTTTCAGGCATGATATTTGACTGACAAAATAATGGGGTCAAGGGGGCTGGCCCCCTTGCAGGGGGTTCTGAAGGGGGGCGGAGCCGCCCCTTTCTTTCTTTAATTGTGTGAATTACGTTATAGTTACTTATGCTCTTCTGCTTATCATCACAGGATTTTTTACAGCAAGAAAACTTACCTGACATTATGAAACACAATACATTGACCAGTTGTCAAACTATTCTCAGACATGTTAGCATAATATCAAGTAGTGGCGCCTTTTTGTTAATAGATACCCTATGCTATTTTTGGAACCCGGCTCCGGAAAGGATATTTTGCGGATGATACAACCACAGCCATGAACATCATAGAACACCTGTACAACATCGGTCTGACGCTCAAGCGCAACAGGGCTGTCAGTAGACAGCGACGCCTCCCCCACAGGGTCATCAGCGTTGGCAACATAACCCTAGGTGGCACCGGCAAGACCCCCCTGGTAATAGCCCTTGCACGGGAGGCAGTGAGAATAGGCCTGAAACCGTGCATCCTCACACGCGGCTACAGGGGGAAAACCGTAGGGCCGTGTATCGTCTCAAACGGCAATGGGCCACTCATGGACGTCACGGAGGCCGGCGACGAACCAGTCCTTATGGCATTGAGACTGCCCCAGGTGGAAATAATCAAGGGTCCCGACAGATACGAGGCCGCACAACTGTCTAAACAGGCAGATATCTTCATCCTCGATGATGCCTTTCAGCACTTTGCACTCTACAGGGACATCGATATCGTCCTCGTTGACTGCCTCAAGGGGTTTGGAAACGGCAGGCTCTTTCCGGCAGGTCCGCTTCGGGAACCTCTTGCACAACTGGCAAGGGCCAACATCATCGTCGCAACCAGAAACGATACGCACAACACCAACGGCAACAGCATCATCGAAACGCTCTGCAACAGGGCAGGGGTCGCATATCCCGCGGGTATCACCACGGAAGTATACACCGCACAACACCGTCCCACCTGTCTGAAAACCATCCACGGTACGGACATCCCCCTGTCTGCACTGGCAGGACAAAGGGTCTTTGCCTTCTGCGGCATTGGCAACCCGGATGCCTTCAAACGGACGCTCCTGTCAACGGGCGCCGATGTCACCGGGATTATCCCTCTGCCAGACCACCATAGATACACCAATTCCGACCTGAAAAAAATCTTAAAAAAATCCGGCACCGAACAATGGATTATTACCACGGAAAAAGATATAATAAAGATCAGACAAAACCCACTAGCGGGGAAGGTCTTATACCTGATGATCGAGTTTGAGACAGACGGAGGATTTTACAAGAGGATTTTTGGATATGATTAAACGAATAAGTGAGAAGAAACTATACTTTGGGAGTTATCTTGTGGGCAAGCGCCTGATATCGGAGGAAGACATGTTGGATGCCTTGAAGTATCAGAGCGCACAGATACCTTCATTCATAGATGTTGCCATCAAGCGCAGATATCTGGACATGAAACAGGTCTATGAAATCCTCACTCATCAGGGACACACCGACCTCACCTTTGAGGAGGTGGCAGTACAGAGTCAGTGCCTCTCCGCTCAACAGGCAAAGGAGATCAACAGCGAACGCGAACGTATCAGGATGCCAATTGGCGAGATACTCGTTCACTTTAACAAGCTCTCACGGGACGCAATGCTTCAGGAGTTGGAGAACTTTACCAAGATAAAGGACAAGTTTCAGGAGGTGGGCGAGATACTGAAAAACGTGACAATGTTTCAGAAACTCGGCCAGGGTGCGCTCCATGAGCTTGCAGAGATAGCAGACAAGGTCATCTGTATGGAGGGCGACAGGATCATTAGCGAGGGACAGGATGCCGACTGCTTCTACTGCGTCGTCTCAGGGACTCTCAAGGTCACAAAGAACAATCCCATACACCAGGGCAAGGAGATTTTTATCTACAGGATATCGAAGAACGACGTCTTTGGAGTATCCGCCATCTTTGAAGAGGAAAAACGCGCAGCCAACGCCACGGCTGAAACCGAAACCATCCTGCTGCGCTTTGACAGGGATATGTTCCTGGACTTCCTCGAAAAACACAGCAAGGCCGCATACTCCATCCTGCTTTTCATGATCCAGCGCCTTACGCACAGGTTGAACCTGACGCGCTCCGAACTGGTCTTTGAGCGAAAGCACCTCATCGACGTTGAACACATGGACTCCCTGATGGATGACATCATATAAATAAATATGGACGACATCATATACTAAAATGACGCAGGTTTTTTCAGGCATGATATTTGATGGACAAAATAATGGGGTCAAGGGGACTGGTCCCCTTGCAGGGGGTTCTGAAGGGGGGCGGAGCCGCCCCTTTCTTTCTTCTATTCAGGCAATTTTGATACCCGAAAAAACTCGAATCCGATCAGTATATAAATAAATATGGACGACATCATAATAAAATTATGGTCATAGCAATTGACGGTCTGTACCTGCTGATGCCCAAAACGGGGCTTGGCCGTTACGTGGATAGCCTCGTAAGCGGATTGCTCAAGGTCGCCCCGGAGAATAAATACTACCTCTACGACGGCCCCCTTGACGACGCCATCTGCCGAATGGAGCGTCTGAGCGCTGACCCGGCAACCCTGGCCGGATTCACAGACCTCTCACGATTTGCCGTCCCCACGTTGACGGCCAAACGAACCCTGGCAGCCCTGAGCGGCTATCTCACGGGGCGTTGCACACGGGCACTGGATGAGGTGGATGTCTTCTGGGGACCGGGCTTTAAGGGGGTGTATCGGGCCTCATTTAAGACCGTCATAACGGTTGCCGACATGGCGCACGAGTACTACCCGCAGAGCATCCCAAGGGCGTTGGTCGGTTTCATGAAACATCGCCTGCCCCGACAACTGAGAAGGGCCGACACGATCATAGCCATTTCGGAAAACACCAAGGCCGATATCATAAAATTTCACAACATAGACGCCTCCAAAATAGAGGTCATCTACCCCGGCGTGGGGACGGAGTTCTCCCCCGTGACCGATCCGGAGACCCTCGCTGCCGTCACAAGACGATACAGATTGCCCCAACACTACATCTTATACGTTGGCGCAGTACAGCCACGAAAGAACGTCGAATCGCTCATCGTGGCGGCAGCCGGATTGCAGCGGACGCACAAACTCGTCATCGCCGGTGGTGTGCAATGGAACAGCGACGGGATCGGGGCATTGATCGACAGAACCGGTGTCCGGGACAGGGTCGTCTTTACCGGTTACGTGCGGGATTGCGACCTGCCGGCCATCTACTGCATGGCCACCGCATTTGTTATGCCCAGCCTCTACGAAGGTTTTGGTCTGCCAATCCTGGAGGCCATGGCTTGCGCAACGCCGGTTGTGACATCCAACACATCATCCCTGCCCGAGGCAGCCGGCACTGCTGCCATCCTCGTAGACCCTCAATCAACCGAAGAACTATCAATCGCTGTCAACAGTATCATTGACGACACGCAACTGCAAGCAAAACTAAAGGAAAAAGGCCTGAAACAAGCCGCTAACTTCTCATGGACCAAATCCGCCCAACAAATGCTGGACACCTTTGCGGCTGTCATGACAAAACAGTAGGGTAATGCGGACGGCAACGAAAAAACAAGCAAATGAGCCAGAGCCAAGCTCATGAGTGAAAGGCCGGAAAAGGTCAACCTCAAGGCGCTTACCCAGGAGGGGGTGGCGGACTTCTTTGCGCGTTGCAAGTTGCCCCCCTACAGGGTCAGGCAGCTCAACCACTGGATGTACGAAAAGCGGGTGACAGACATAGACGGTATAACCGAGTTTTCCAAGTCCCTCAGACAAGACCTCGGGGCACTTGCCTACATCGGCAACCTCGATATCGTACAGAGCCGCACCTCATTAGACGGTACAACCAAGTACCTGCTGCAACTGGAGGATGGTCAGCACATAGAGGCCGTCCTCATCCCTGATGCCGAGCGCCTGACTCTGTGCATATCCTCACAGGTTGGATGCAGGATGGGGTGTCGGTTCTGTCTGACGGCGACCGTTGGATTTAAGCGCAACCTCCTGGCATACGAAATCGCCGATCAGGTGACGACCGTGCAGCGGCATATTGCCAGTTCCAGGGCGCTTCCTGAATCCGGCAGTGGAATAACCAACGTCGTGTTGATGGGGATGGGCGAGCCCCTTGACAACTTTGACGAAGTGGTCGGTGCCCTGTGGAGGTTGACCAATGATTTGGGGTTGTCAAAGCGACACATAACCCTCTCCACGTGTGGCATCGTCCCCCGGATGCTGAAACTGTACAGAGATGCCCCGGAGGTAAACCTGGCCGTGTCGTTAAACGCCACAACCAATCAGATACGGTCGGCCATCATGCCCGTTAATAACCGCTATGCCATGCAGGAGCTACTGCGCACGTGCAGACTTATTCCGCTGACACACAGGCAGCGCATCACCTTTGAATACGTCCTGCTTGGGGGCGTCAACGACAGCGAAGACGACGCATTGCGTTTGTATACGCTCCTTAAGGGCATCCCCGCCAAGGTCAACCTCATACCGTTTAACGAGTACGGTGATGCCACATGTGGAGAGGGTTATGTGTCGCTTTGACAACCCCAAATCATTGGTCAACCTCCACAGGGCACCGA
>NZ_JABXWD010000278.1 GCF_019173545.1 Candidatus Magnetobacterium casense
GAGGGGGGACAAAGTCCCCCATTCTTTTTTTTTCTTCCGGTTAAATGCGATTGCCCTGAATGCAGCCCTGCTTGACAAAGGAGGCAATATCGGTTTAAGCTATAACTAATCATCATTGTGATGGTAAAACAATGTTTTTTCAAGGGAGGTTACATGAAAGTAGTTAGATATATTGTCCTGGGGTTACTCGTACTTGGAATAACTGTCCTGCCGGCTTTTGCAGGAGACGCTAAAAACGGGAAAAAGCTCTTCAACGACAGCAAGTTTGCAGGCGCAACGGCAAATAAATCATGTTCTTCATGCCATCCAGACGGCAAGGGGATTGAAGGGGCCGCTGCTAAACAAAAATTTACCGTTATGGGAAAAGATGCTGCATCACTGGAGGATGTGGTTAATCTGTGCATAGAAATGGCGCTGAAAGGGAAACCAATAGTAAAAGACTCCGTAGAGATGCAGGATGTAGTTGCCTATATCAAATCACTGGGAACGGCTAAAAAGTAACTAAAAAATCGTAGCAAAAGTGTGTGTCTATATCAGATTTGGATTTGATTAAAGACAAGATACGTTTATGGTAAGCAAGAGAGCATATAAGCAGCTATAACAAGTAGGAAGGGGTCAAGGGGACTGGTCCCCTTGCGGGGTGGGTCTGAGGGAGGGCCAGGTGCGACCTGGAGCGCCAAGAAGCGGAGCCGCCTCCCTTCTTCTTAGAGGGTGAATATTGTTATACATGTTTATGCTCCCTTGCTTACATCAAGGGGTTTTTTGTATCGGGGCGGGTACGATATGCTGCGATAAAATCGTACCCTACCACCTATCTATAGCTTAGTTATAAGACTTTTCACCGTCTACTCTGAAGAACCTGTCCGGCACCTTGTATTCAACCTCAACGGCCTTAAACTTTTTCTTTGTGCCTACCCTGTAGGGCAACATGAGCTTAAAATTAAAAGGGGTTGATTGGTCAAAGTCCTTGCCCCTGATGACAAAGATGCCACCTTCTTTAATGGCAGGAGCGCCACCTGCAGCAAGCCCTGTCAGTATCCTGTAGTCCTTGTCGGTGAAGTTGTATATGCGTGCCTCCTGCTCGATGCTGAATCGCTCAAAGACACCACCGCGGACAAATCCCGACCCCTTAAACGACCCCGTACCGCGGGCAACGATAAAGACCGCCGATTCACCGGGTTTAAGCGTCTCCATTATTTCGTTGTAGAAGCGCTCATCCAAGACATTCTTGCCAATTGAGGGCGGTGGTACCAGACCGATATGCAGGTCCAGGTATGGGGCATCACCTTCCAGGCCAAGAGCCTCAGACGTAATAAGGACGTTTTTTACGGCGCCTGTATCAAGGAGGTCCTTCCAGGTGAGGGGTTCAAACTTACTGCTGAATTTACGCCCACCATCTTGTGCATGTTTGGTTAAACCGGCCTGTTTGGTGGCCACCTTCTTGGCGCTCTCCGATATTATAATGTTCTGTACGGCCGCCGTAACCGTGGCACCCGTAATGGCGTCCATCTTTATCTCATTGCCAAAGGTAAGACCCGTAATGGCATTTTTTCCAGTGTATTGTTTCAGGAAGTCCTGATAGTTCTCCTCTTTAAGCCCTATGAGGACAATAGGCTCTGAGTGAAAAAGCAGCTTTACGCCGGTGATGTTACCACCGGTGTCCATTCCGATGAGGGTTTCCATGTGTTTACCCGAATAACCGACGTGTTTCTCCGTCCAGTCCTTTGATAAGAAGACATAGCCTATGAGCCTGCCCCCTGCATAACCCTCCCAGTAGCGATTCTTTTGTACAAACTTATCGGCCTTGAGGACGTCTTCCAGCTTGTAGTCATATCTGTGTTCAAAGAACTTTGCCTGCGAGGCATATAACTCAGCACATAGCGCAGACGACATAAATACTAAGGCAAATAGCAACAATATTGTTCTCTTCATTAATCTTTCCAATCCGTCATAAACAGTTCACACGTTTATTATTTGGTACCGGGGGTGCTTTTGACACACCCCCGGAGCCGTTATCCCTATTCCTTATGCCTTTTCAACGATAATCCGCATTCTCATCTCAAGATGCAGGGCGTGGCAGAAGTTCGTGCAGTATGCCCAATATACGCCGGGCTTGTCTGCGACAAATGTCACCGATTTGGTTTGAAACGGTGCTATTACAAAGTTGATGTTGTAGTTGGACAGTGCAAAGCCGTGTGCCAGGTCGGAGATTTCGTCATTATTGGTCACGATGACGGTGACCTCATCACCCTTTTTGACCTTGACCTCCTGCAACCCGTATAGTGGTGCGTTGGCAGTCAATTTAATGGTGACCTTCTTACCCTTCCTGTCCATCCCGCTCTTGGTAACGGCTAACGGGTGTTCAAACATGTTGTGTCTGTCCTTGACAATCTTTTCGATGATATCCCTTCTGACGATTATACAGTCGTGGGGTTCGAGGTACTGTGCCGAGTCGTGTATCAGCTTGAGCTTGTCACCGGAGATGTCAACGAGCTGTTCGCACTCGTTTTTGAGCGGTCCGACGTTTATGAACCTGTCCTTGGAGAACTTATTCAGGGAGATGAGCCACTTGCCGTCGGCCTCCTTGGTTTCGGCCATTGTGGCCATTATGTGTCCAACCTGATAGTTAATGTCGAGGATGTCCACGATGTGTTCGTTTTTCTTCTTTTCTTCCGCGCTCTTCTTTTCGGCGTCTATTGCCTTTTGGACGTTCCACTTGACGTTGGTGCTGTCGATGAAGACCGAGGTGATCGCATTACCCCTGCCGTCAAAGGTGGTGTGGAGCGGGCCAAGACCTATGTAGGGTTGTGCCACGATGCAGTCCTTGGGCTTGATCTTGCCGTCAAAGGCCTCTGCGAGCTTGTCAATGGAGACGACCGTGCAGTTGGGTGAGACCTTGCCGGAGCAGATGGCGTACTTGCCGTCGGGGGATACGTTTATACCATGCGGGTTCTTGGCCACCGGTATCCTGATGACGATATCGGACTTGCCCTCTCTGCCGTCAATCACCTTCACGCCCTCGATGACCTTGAACTTGCCATCCTTGAGCGCCTTCCTTATCCTGTCCCAGTTAAACACCAGCATGTAGTCAAAGTCCGATGCCAGCATCTCTGAGATCGTGACGCCTTTTTCTATGTTATATGACGTCGTCATGGAGTATCTGCCGCCGTAATCGGTAGCGGCCAGGTCCATGTTCTCATCCATCATCACCTGACAGACGACCTCCATCTTTTCGGCATCTATGATCGTGTGGGCACCGTAGTATTTGTCCGTGGCCATATCCGGCTGGTTGGGTACCGGCACCTGGAATTCGCTGTTACAGACAAGCCACTCGGTCCTGGGCGACCTCTGGGTAAACAGTCCGTGCATACCCTGGATATTGGGCACGTCAAGTATCTTGTCTACCTCCATGTAATCGACCCGTATGCGGGCCACCCTGTTGTTGAGCTTATCGTTAACGAACAGGTACTTGCCGTCATAGACGCCGTCCTTGTAGGAGCCGTGAACGTGATGCGTATCGCCGCAGAATTTGCCTCTGAGCATGGCCTTACTTTCGTTGGTTATACCCCATCCGGTAGCCACGTCCATGTTAAAGACGGGTATCCTCTTGAGTTCCCTCATCGAGGGCACGCCAAGTATCCTGACTTCGCCGGAGTGCCCGCCGCTCCAGAACCCGTAGTAGGCATCAAGCTCACCGGGCTTGAGTTCTGCGCTCTGATGACCGTTGCCCTTGGTTTCGGCGTGTGCTACTGAGGGGCCGTCCTGACCCTTGTCGTTGAGCATAACAGCGCCGGCCCCGGCAGCAACCGAGGCCATTCCTATATATTTAAGAAAATTCCTTCTATCAACCGACATAAAACCTCCTTTCATGCACCAGTTTATTTGTTGAGTCGTCCCATTAATTTCAATGTATAAGAAACCAGATGCCATCTGTCATCCTCTGACAGTGAATCCTGAAAGGAGGGCATCCCTGTACCATCTAAACCGGTCGTGTATGCCATATACACGTTTTCGGGGGCGAATCCCATCTTTGTTGCCCCGCTTGTGAAGTCAAAGGGCACCACCTTATCGCCCCAGTCGTCCTTTAAGCTGTCGGCCTTGGTGCCATCGCCCTTGCCCTCTTTGCCATGACACTCCCAGCACTTCATTTTATCCCATATCTGCTCACCCTTTGCTACCGACTCGGGTTTTCCTACCCACGCCGGTTTCTTCACGGATATTGGTGGACAGGGTTCTTCGTCCTTCCACCTCGGTGAAAAACTCTTGATATACTGCACTACTGCCTTTCTCTCTTTTTCAGAGAGGTCTACGCTTGATGGCATGTAGGCCCTCGGTATGCCGACTGTGACTACGGTTAACAGGTCGTTCTCTAATGGCATACACCCCGTGGGCGTTGTCCTGAACTTAAAGACCCCGGCTGTAAAGTCCCTTGGATAGATATCCCACGACATGCCCTTTTTCTCTACCCTGTGAACGATACCTACCAGCCCCTTGCCGTCTCCGTTTGATCCGTGGCAGATCACGCATCGGCTTTCATATATCTTTTTACCCTCTGACGCAGTGTCTGCACCGTAAGCCGACCCTGCGGTTTGTGTTAAAGCCACCAAGCATAACAGCAAAATGACCTGACACAAAAACCTGACTACTACCTTGTCAACAATAACCTTGTTTCCATTGCCCATTGCTTCCTCCTTCATGTTTTTTTACTGTGTATCAGATTAACCCAACCTGGGTATACTCTCTTGTCATCATGTTAAGTGCTTCTGGAAACCTTCAATAACATTCAGCGTCCTAACGACATATTGT
>NZ_JABXWD010000279.1 GCF_019173545.1 Candidatus Magnetobacterium casense
TTTTAATCTGTTTAATCCTAGTTCAGACAATCTTTTCATGTGACGATAACATATTACTTTTTAATGATAATAAATGACTAAAATATATATCTTCTTATGATAATTAACACACCCTCGCCAATTTTGTCCCAAAAAAATATCGCTCACACCTTCACTGAGAATTGCTGGGCTATAGACATTTACATTGCTATTATGGTAAGGTATTGGTTAGTGTGATAATTTTCATGAACCCTGATGACATTGTCAAGGTAGGTAAACGCTTGAAAACTTATAGGACACATATACTGATTGCCTTATTGCTGTCTCTGCTGATATCATGCACGGATGTCGCGCTAGGTGGTAAGGCAGCCCCCGAGGCCAAAAAAGACCCGACTCTCTCTAATTTGCCCCCGAAAAAACCTGTCCACATAAAGCTGAAGCGCAACTTCAAGGGCGAGTACAGTTGGGACCTTACAGGGGATAATCTAAAGGACATGCTCAAGCTCAACGCTGAACTGCAAAAGGAATTCTCAAGCCACTGAGCTGAGTGGATTGTCTGAGCTACGAGTAAACGGACTAAGGGATAGACAAGACAAAAAGGGGTCAAGGGTGCCCCTGGCCTCTTTTATGGCAGTGTGCCTCACCCCCTTGCAGGAGAGGTCAAGAAGGGGGTTGGAGTGTCCCGCCGCATCAAGAAGCAGAGCCGCCCCCTTCTTTCTCTTCCCGTGTGTTAGTAGATGCTCCAATCGCTTGGGACTCCCTGATCCGCGTAGCCTCCGGAGTTGATCACGGTACCGTCCATGAGCCACGCGTAAACGTCCCCGGTGTCCTTGCTCTGCCAGAGGATGTCGGTCTTGCCGTCGTCATCGAAGTCCTTCTTGCATACACCGTTAAAATCGGCGGTAATGCCCCTTGTTGCCGTCATGTTCACCGTGCATTGATTGCCGATGGTTACGTCGCATCCCGTCCAGCCGTTAAAGGTTGATGCGTTATCCGTCACCACAGTGGCTATCACCTGTGTGTTAAGCGCATACAGAGCGGTACCGATGTTGCCGCTACAGTTGAGGCTGCCTGTTGACGTTGTTATGATGCCGTCCCCGGTGCCTTGTTTTGTGACCGTAAGCGTTACCGGGGTTGGTGTTGGCGTGGGAGTTGGGGTAACGGTTGGTGTTGGCGTCGGGGTTGCTGTTGCCGTAGGCGTTGGGGTGGGTATGGAATCATTGTACAACTGCTGAATCTGACTATCAGAAAGAACTATATTGTATATGCGAATGTCATCAAGATCACCTCTATAATAATTGTCTTCCCCCCTGACCATTCTTCAGCACCTATTATATAGATTGCGTGAAGTGTTCTGAATATTAAAGTCTATTACTCCTGTGCTATACAAGACGCCATTGATTCCTTCTTATTTCATATGGGTAACTCAACTTAAGACTAGCGACCAACGGGAGCGGGTAGTACAATCTACCGACTTATACTTTTATAGGCTTTCCCTTGCAAACAATAGAGATTAAAGGCAACATGGCAAGGCTTATAATTTCTCTTCCCCTGTTGCCCATAGGTGGGTGTTGTTAATCCTACCCACTCACTTTAAGAAAGAGCCTTTTTATGTGAGGCAACGGGTATTGTTTCGTATAGATTTTAGATGAGGCAATTCGGAGCCTGGCGAAACTTTTAGAAAATTTGGTAAACTTAAGTTTGAAGAAAATGCTGATTTCATATACAATCAAGAATTTTGGGAGGTTTTCCTTGGCGTTTAACATTGTACAGAAGATATTTAATACGCACTTGGTTTACGGACAGGTGAGCAAGGGTTCGACCGTTGGGCTGCGTGTTGACGAGGTCTATACGCAGGATGCCACGGGGACAATGGCGTGGTTGCAGTTTGAGGCGATGGACGTGGACAGGGTCAAGGTGCCGGTGGCGGTCTCCTATGTGGACCACAACATGATACAGTCCAACTATATGAATGCCGATGACCATGCGTTTTTGCAGAGCGTTGCGGCCAGATATGGGGCATGGTTCTCCAGACCCGGCAACGGTATATGCCACCAGGTCAACCTTGAACGCTTTGCCGCTCCCGGCAAGATCGTCCTGGGAACGGACAGTCACACGCCTACCAACGGCGGGGCCGGCATGATTGCCATCGGCGTGGGCGGCCTGGATGCAGCCACCGTGATGGCAGGCGCACCATACGAGTTGACCATGCCCGCCGTGATGCTCGTGCGCCTCAGCGGACGGCTCCAGCGACCGTGGGTCACGGCAATGGACGTTATACTTGAGATACTGCGCAGGTTGACCGTCAAGGGAGGCGTTGGACGCATCCTCGAATACGGCGGAGAGGGGGTCGGCGACCTGAGCGTCACGGAGAGGGCAACGATCACCAACATGGGCGCCGAACTGGGTGCTACGACCTCCATATTCCCAAGCGATCAACAGACGCTCCAGTTTCTGAGGTCACAGGGTAGGGCAAACGCCAACACCAATGATTGGGTGGCACTTGAGGCCGACGATGACGCCAATTATGACGAGGTGCTGGATATCAACCTTAGTGAGATCGAACCACTGGTGGCACAGCCCCACAGCCCGGACAACGTTGTGCCGGTGCGGCAGATTGCGGGGACAAAGGTCAATCAGGTGTGCATCGGCAGTTGCACGAACTCCTCCTACCAGGCCCTGGCAACGGTGGCGGGGTTGTTGAGGGGCAGGGTGGTGGCCGAAAATGTCAATCTGCTTATCAATCCTGGCTCCAAGCGTGTGTATGAGATGTTGGCACGGGATGGCACCCTGGCGGTCATGATTGGGGCCGGGGCACGCATCATGGAGTCTTCGTGCGGACCGTGCATCGGGATGGGTGGGGCACCGGGCAGTGCTCACGTATCAGTGCGGAGTTTTAATCGGAACTTCGAGGGTCGTTCCGGTACCAAGGATGCCAATGTGTACCTGGCCGGTGTGGTTGTCTGTGCGCTTAGTGCCCTGCATGGAAAGTTTGTAGACCCAAGGGATGTTGGACTGGAGCCTCAGAGGATCGTCGAACCTACGGATGCGGCAGATGGGGAGTCGCTCCACAACATGCTGATCGCCCCATTGCAGGAAGACAAACGCGCCTCAGTCAAGGTCGAAAAGGGACCAAATATAAAAGAGGTGCCGGTAAAATCCCCCATCGGGGAAGAGATCAACGCCGAGGTGCTCATCAAGCTCGGCAACAACGTCACCACCGATGACATCATGCCCGCCGGTGCAAAGGTGTTGCCGTTTCGGTCAAACATCCCGGCCATTTCGGACTTCGTCTTTACCAACGTCGATGCCGGCTTTGCAAGGCGGGCAAACGAGGCCAAAGGCAAGGGTGGTGGCATAATCGTTGGGGCAGAGAACTACGGACAGGGTTCATCGAGGGAGCACGCAGCCCTTGCCCCGATGTTCCTGGGGATACAGGCGGTGATTGCCGTGTCCTTTGCGCGCATCCACAGGGCAAACCTCATAAACTTTGGCATCCTGCCCCTGGTGTTTAATCAACCCTCAGACATTGACCTCGTCAGTCAGGGCGACAGACTGATAATCGGTGACATCAAGCGTTGTTTGGCGGGTGATCAGGTCTTCAGGGTTGGAGAGAGCGCCAGTAAGTACTCATTTACATGTGCGGCGAACCTCAACGAGCGTGAGGCAAAGGTCATCCTTCAGGGAGGTCTCTTGCCATACACCCGCAGTGTCACAGGATAAGTGGCGGTAAAGGGCACTGTATTACAGAGCGTTTCGATTGTGAGTAGTACCACAATCAACCTGTGGTTACCAGGATTTAAGCCATTCCTATAACTCATAATATGGCATTGCATAGTTCCAACTGTCAATGAGGTAAGAAGGGGTCAAGGGGGCTGTGACCCCTTGCGGGGTGGGTCTGAGGGAGGGGGTCGGCGCCCCCTCCCTTCTTTCTTTTCTTAGGGAGTGAACTATTATCTATGTGGCAGTTAATGTGACCACGTTTGAATGGAGTGCTACCCAAATCGAACACTGCAACAATCACTGCCCGATTATCTTTACGAGGACGCGTTTTTTGCGCCGACCGTCGAATTCACCGTAAAAAATCTGTTCCCAGCGGCCAAAGTCCAGCTTTCCGTTGGTAATTGCCACGACGACCTCCCTGCCCATTATCTGACGCTTCATGTGGGCATCGGCATTGTCCTCGCCGACGTTGTGCCGATACTGCGACACGGGTTCGTGCGGGGCCAGCTTCTCCAGCCACCTTTCGTAGTCGCTGTGTAACCCCGACTCGTCATCGTTGATAAACACCGACGCCGTGATGTGCATGGCATTAACCAGCACCAAACCCTCCTTTATGCCACTTTCACGCAGACAGCTCTCCACTTCCGGTGTGATGTTTTTAAATGCCCTCCGTGTTGGTATCTCATACCATAACTCCTTGCGATACGTCTTCATAACTTAACCTCCCTCCAAGTCCATTGCATTAGAACAATCATGCCCTTATGGGATACAACAAGCAATGGAAGTCCTTGATTATATTGGACATCTTTAATCTTTCACATAAAAACTTCTCGACATCCACTTAGTATAACATTTTTGTTACCTTGCAGACACGCAATGGTCTGTCTTCCAGCAATTCTCAGTGAAGGTGTGAGCGATATTTTTTTTGGCTCTTTCTCAAAGTGAGTGGGTAGGATTAACAACACCCACCTATGGGCAACAGGGGAAGGGAAATTATAAGCCTTGTCATGTTGCCTTTAATCTCTATTGTTTGCAAGGGAAAGCCTATAAAAGGATAAGTCGGTAGATTGTACTACCCGCTCCCGTTGGTCGCTAGTCTTAA
>NZ_JABXWD010000028.1 GCF_019173545.1 Candidatus Magnetobacterium casense
GCCTGCAATGGGCAATCACAGCCGCAAACTCCCTCAGCGTAAGTGCCTCCGAAAGGTCAACGACACCGTGTCTGTGTTATCATATGGGTATGGACTTCATGCAGATAGTGACTGCTGTAAAGGAGATAGGACTTGTCCCCGTGGTTGTCATCCTGCTGATTTTGCTTCACTTTAGGCATGTGTCCAGATTGGAAAAACAAAACGAAAAACTTATTAACACGCTATTTAAGATACTGGAGGAAAACAAACATGGACTTAAAAACGATAGCAGACGTAACCCTCCTCATAACATTCGTAGTGGTAGTCTTCCTGACAGAGAGGAGAATAAACAAGACAGACAGACTGATTGACAAGTTGAGTAAGGCAGGGAGGGGATAACGCCTCCATTTTGCATAAAAATAAAAAATGGAGGGTGTATAAGTAAATGGGCACGCGTATAGGTATAAATGGTCTGGGCAGGATCGGCAAACTGGCCATGTGGAACCACGTTGCAAATAAGGACTTTAGTGAAATTGTGGTCAACGTCGGACGTGCCGTGGGGACATCCCTTAAGGACATCGCATACTATATAGAGAGGGATTCCACGTATGGTTCGCTCAAGCGATATCTCTATGGTTTTGCGGACAGGCCGGTCATCACCGAAATCAACGATCAAACCGGAACGATGTTGATAGATGGTGTAAAGGTAACGGTCTTGAGGAAGGCCAGGAATCCAAGGGACATCGCTTGGGCAGACAACGGGGTTGACCTTGTGGTTGATGCCACGGGGTCATTTGTAGACCCGACGCGTCCCGGGGATGACCCCAAGGGTGCATTGGCGGGGCACTTTGATGCCGGGGCCAGGAAGGTGATAGTTTCGGCCCCGTTTAAGATCAAGGACAAGGTCAGCCCCATGCCCGCAGATGCCGTTACGGTGGTGATGGGCGTAAACGAACACGATTATGACTCCTCGCGTCACAGGCTGATATCGGGGGCGTCGTGTACGACCACGTGCCTTGCACACATGTTCAGGCCGCTGATAAACGCCATAGGCCCCAAAAACATCCTTACGGCGTCGATGGCAACCGTTCATGCGGCAACGGGTTCGCAGGAGGTACTGGACAGGCTTGCCAAGGCCGGTGACAAGGACCTCAGGAAAAATCGCAGCATCTTTAACAACATCATCCTGACAACCACGGGTGCCGCCGATACGCTTGCCCTGGTGATACCGGAACTTGCCCAGATAGGCTTTATCGCAGAGTCCGTCCGAATTCCAACGACAACGGGTTCCCTGGTCATTCTGGTTGTGAACATCCAGGAGGAGGGTTCACGGATCACGATAAGCAGGGAGTACATCAACGGCATCTACAAGGAGGCCGCTGCCCTGCCCCACGGTTATGTCGTGTACTCGGAGGAGCAGAACGTCTCCTGCGATATAATATCGACCCCTCGTGCCGCCGTTGTGATCGAAGGTCATGAGACCCACACGCGCACTGCCGAGGTAACGATTGACGTCACAAAGCTCATCGGTATAGACCGTGCGATAGTAGATGGCCTCAAAAACACGGTCATCGGTATCCCGCTAACCCAGGCGGTGATCTACGGCTGGTACGACAACGAAATGGGAAGCTACGTCAGCATGCTCGGTAAGTTGACAAGGCTGGTTGCAGAAGGATAAAGCAGAAATAGGGCAATCGCTTTTAACCGTAAGAGAAAAAAAGGAGGGCGGCTCCGCCCCCTCCTCAGACCTCCCCTGCAAGGGGACCAGTCCCCTTGACCCCATTATCTCACACTCAATTATCATGCCTGAAAAAAACTGTGTCATTTCAGTATACCTTTTTTGTTTCAATTTGTTCCCCACGAAAAATTTATAATTTATCACTTGATTTGCGTATTTTTTATATATCATGATATAATTTATACGTGGTTGAGTATATGAAAGATTTTATGGAAAAAAATCTTACTGTTAGCGAAAGGGTATTACAAAAACTAACCTTTGTCGCACAGGATGCCATTGTCATGATGGATAGTGACGGATTTATATCTTTTTGGAACAGGGCGGCTGAAAATATCTTTGGATATACAAGAGAAGAAGCCATTAACCAGCCGCTGCACACCCTGATAGTCCCACGGGTTTACTATAATGATTTCATCAAGGGGTTTGACAAGTTTCAGACAACCGGCATCGGTAACGTGGTGGACAAGACACACGAGCTTGTTGCAATAAGACGCGATGGGACAGAGATACATGTAGAGGTATCCATATCGGCCATAGAACTGGAGGGGTTCTGGCATTCAATTGGCATCATCCGCGACATAACCAACCGAAAAATGCTGGAACAGGAACTGTCCGCCCATCGTCAACATCTCGAAGCACTCGTACAAGAAAGGACACTGAAACTCAAAGACGCCAACGCAGACGTCGAACAGGCCAACGAATTTCTAAGGCAGGAGATCATTGAACGCACACAACTAGAGACAAAGCTCCACCACAACTACTACATGCAAGAGGTAATAAACACAATGCTTCAGATTGCATTAGAGTCAATCCCTCTGAAAAATAAACTTGAAAGCGCCCTTGACCTGATACTCTCCGCCCCGTGGATAAAGGTTCAGAAGAAGGCCTGTATATTCCTTACACACGCCAACACCAATACGCTGATAATGGTTGCTCAACGTCATTTGCCCAGGGTCTTGCAAATCAATTGTAAAGAGCTATCTTTTGGTAAATGTCTCTGCGGTCTGGCAGCATCCACGCGCAAGGTCATGTATGCAAACCATGTAAGCGATCTGCATGACGTCAGATTTGATGGGATGACAGACCATGGCCATTATTGTATACCGATCAAATCCGGCAGTGTAATACTTGGGGTACTAAATCTGTACGTTGATGCCGGGCACACCAGGGATAAGCTCGAGGAAGACTTTCTTATTGCAGTGGCCAACACCCTGGCCGGGATCATTGAGCACGGAAAGGCAGAAGATGCTCTCAAACAGTCAAACGCCTTTATACATACCGTCTTAAATAGCATGAACGACGCCGTCATCGTTATTGACGTCAGAGATTTGAAGGTAATCGAGGTCAATCAGGTATTCTTAAAAGAGTACGGTTTCCTGGAGTCCGAGGTAAGGAGTAACACATGTCACTCACTAATTCACAAGAGTCCCGTACCTTGCAACCAGAGAGACATACAGTGCCCAATATTGATCACCACCGAAACCGGTAAACATGCAAAGACCGAACACATTCATCACGACAGGGATGGTAAGGAGATATACATCGGATGCAGCTCCTCGCCCATACGAGACGAAAACGGCCAGGTCGTACAGTGTGTGTACGTGTTGAGAAATATATCGGAGCGCAAACACTTCGAAAGTCAACTCCAGCGCCTTGCACACTTTGACACGCTGACCTCCCTGCCCAATCGGATGTTGTTCCACGATCGTTTCAACAACGCAATTGAGATGGCAAGGCGTGATAAGTACATGTTCGCCCTGCTGTTTATAGACCTGGACAACTTTAAGATAATCAACGACACGCTCGGTCACGACTACGGAGATATCCTGCTGCAGGAGGCGGCAAGCAGGTTGCTGGAAAACCTGCGTAAATCCGACACGGCTGCACGCATGGGGGGCGATGAGTTTACCGTCATACTTGCAAGAATGAAGGAACCCGATGATGCCGCCGTGGTGGCTGAAAAGATCATAGAGTCCCTGAACAGACCATATTACCTCAAAGACAAAGTCTGCTCTATAAGCGCAAGTATCGGGATCAGTGTCTATCCGTTTAAGAACAACACCGAGTACAGAATCAACAGCGAACTGTTGCTGAAACAGGCAGACATTGCCATGTACAGGGCCAAGAAGCAGGGTAAGAACGGCTTCCAGTTCTACACCGACATAATAGCCAGGGTTGAGGACCTCGTGGACGTCGTTGTCGAGTTCATCACGGCGCACGGGACAGCATGGGACCATCAGGCATGGGTGGAGCTGCTCTTTAAGGTTCAGGAGAAGGGGTTTGAGTTGTCAGACAGCTTAAACAACAGGATCGGCAGCATACTTGAAACCTCACGAACACTTTACAGGTTGCTTGAAAATAAAGATGATATCCTGACCATATCAGAGTTCATCAAAAGGGTCATAAACATAGACGAAAACAGGGAGCAGGCAATAGAAAGGGATGCGTGGTTTAAGGAAATGGCGCCATCCTTAACGGATGATATGGTTACGTGTATCAATGACCTGTTCAGATTGCTGGAACACCTGAAAATAAACATGTAAGTAAACAGCTTGTCTTGTGAATCTCCGTTAAGCTGTTAAAAAAAAATATCCATAAAGCTCATTGACTAAACCGTCCTGTTTATTTTACCTTAGTTGTTATGGATAAGGTTAAGGGCATTCATAAGCGTTTAATACTGAGGTTGTTCATTGGCTGGATAACCATCTCAATTGTTGCCGGAGCGGTAGTCTTTTTTATCAAGCTGGAGGAGATAGACGAGTTTGTCAAAGATTTGGCCGTTGCAGAGTCAAGGTCGTTGATAGATGACAAGAAGGTCTACCTGGAGAGTTCTGACCCGGAGAAAAGAAAATATCTCATCCAGTTGCTACAGGAGCATATCGTCAAAGGTCACTTTGTCATTGTTGAGGTCTATGACAAAGACAAGCAAAAACGTGCCGAGGTCATGGCTCCTGAAAGCGCCAGGGTCGAAAAACACCTGACCTCTCTTGATAAATACCTGAGCATTCATAACCTCTCTGACAAGATATCTTATACCAGGATATACTTTGACAATAGCATATATCTGCGTGTGTTTGTCCCCCTGTTTGCTGATGACGCCAGGTTGATTGGTTATTTCGAAGGTGTCTATCACGTGGATGACAAGACGATGAACGACATAAAGAACCTTATTCTCTATTCCCTGCTGCACGTGATAATAGCGGTGTTTGCCACGACGGTTCTCCTGTATCCGATGATCATATCGATGAACAAGGACCTGATCAAATATTCGGTAGAGCTTTCGGATGCCAACATCGGGATACTGCGTGCCCTTGGTGGTGCCATAGCAAAGAGGGACAGCGATACGCACATCCACAACTACAGGGTTACCATATATGCCGTAAGGCTTGCAGAGGCTATGGGCGTGAAACCGGCAATCATAGTCAGCCTGATAAAGGGGTCATTCCTGCACGATGCCGGCAAGATCGCAATATCGGACAATATCCTGCTAAAGCCTGGTAAACTGACAGACGATGAGTTTAATCAAATGAAGACACACGTACAACACGGCGTGGATATCATCGGCAATACTGCATGGCTTCAGGATGCCGTGGAGGTCGTCCGGTACCATCACGAGAGGTATGATGGTATGGGTTACCTGGCCGGCCTCAAAGGTAATGACATCCCACTGGGGGCCAGGATGTTTGCCATCACGGACGTCTTTGATGCCCTTACCTCAAAGCGCCCATACAAGGAGCCTTTCAGCTACGACAAAACTGTAGATATACTGAAACAGGGCAGAGGTAGTCACTTTGATCCCGATATCCTTGACGTCTTCCTGACGATATCCAGGGACCTCTACGAGCAGGTAAGCAAAGGCGAAGATACCGCCTTGATAGACACCCTCGACAGGCTGACAAAAAAGTACTTCTAAGGTCTGTTTCAATAGACCGAGCAACTTTTCAGATACTCTATTTATCTATCTTTTTTTTTCATAATTCCTTCATATTATTGGATTAATATAAGCATAAGAAAATTTAAGGAGGTTGTTGTGAAAAAGTATTTGGTGATGATAATGGTTTTAACGGTACTGCTTGTATCCGCTGCAGCGGAAGAGCCCAGGTTCTCTATCCTTTCAGAGTTCACAGTGAAGGACAACAAGACGGGTCTTACATGGACAAGGAATGCTAAGATTGCGGGCAAAACCCTACATTACGATAACAGTGTTGCGTTTATAAAGCAGTTGAATAAGCAAAACTATGGCGGCTTCAGCGACTGGAGATTGCCAAGCGTACATGAGTTTATTAACCTGATGGATTACTCACGTTACAAACCAGCTCTTCCTGGTGTGCATCCCTTTATAGACGTACAGGTGACGGAATATTGGACGTCAACTCATTGCGCACATCATAACGATAACGTATGGACTGTAAGTGTAAATCATGGTAACGTAGCTCTACACGAGAGGACAATTGGCGCTAATATATGGCCAGTACGCTAAAAATGCAGGAGGCAGCAATGAAGAGATTTATAGTATCATCTTTAATGATATTGCTTTTAAGCAATCTGACAGGATGTATAGGGATGATGGGGATGATGGGGATGGGGCACACAATGGATAAGGAAAAAGCTCATGACAAGGCTAAGGACAATGCAAGCACAGACGATGGTACGGAGAAGGATAGCGAAAGTGGCTCTCATAACCATTAATCAATATTCAAATGGGAGAATACTTTTCATATTTTCTTCATAGTTTTAAAGTATTATAAAGTTATGGCTATGAAGTCTGATATCTAAAGTACAAAAGATGAAGGAGGAGGTATGGCAATATCGGTAAATAACCAATTGCAACAAGCAGTATTATGGCAAACCCAGGCTGTAAATCAAGCACAACCTACAGCCACAAGGGGTATGATAGGCAGGGGGATGGGTGGTGGTGGTATGATGGGTAGTGGTGGCATGATGGGTGGTGGTGGTATGATGTCTGGCAGCGCTGTTACCGGCGATGTTGTTGTAAACATATCAAGCGCTGCAAGAAATGCCCTGACAAATGGAGTAGTTGATACTACGGCCAAAATTTCCAAAACAGGAGGTAAGCAATGAGGAAGGTGTTTTTTACAAGTCTATTGATTCTTATTGTAGCGTGGGGCGCTGACTATGCCCTGGCAGGGGATAAAACCCACATACATTCTAGTGGACATACCGGCACAGAGCAAAAGGACGGGGATGGTTCAATGTTTAAGATGACACATAGCCATGAGGATATGCCGGGGATGATGTATAAAATGGGTGAGGTTATGGAAAGAATGCAGGAGGTTATGCAAAGAGAACTACCAAAACATCAACATAAAAGCGATACCTTGCGCGAAATAACCGAATCTCTGTCTGAAATGGCAGCATGTATGAAAGACATGTCACAGTTAATGAAGAAGACAGACGTCTCTAAACAAGAAATAGAAAAGATAGAGTACAGGATAATAAAGATTAATGACAAGCTAACTATCCGCTTACCTATACGAAAATGAAGGCTCTTTCTCAAGATGAGTGGGTAGAAGTTGATCAGTGTAGTGTCGTTTCCTACGGTTACTGGCAGGTGTCCCCCTCCTTTTATGGGAGGGGATAGGAGGGTAAAGTTAAGAGCATACATAGACGTTTAATCCTAAGGTTGTTTCTTGGATGTATCGTCATCTCCATCGTTGCCGGCGCTGTGGTCTTTTTTCTTAAGCTGGAGGAGATAGACGAGCTTGTAGAGGAGTTGGCCTTTGTAGAGTCGAGGTCGTTGATAGATGACAAAAAGGTCTACTTAGAGAGTTCAGACTCAAAGAAAAGGGAATATCTTATCCGGCTATTGCAAGAGCACATAGTGAAAGGTCACTTTGTAATTGTTGAGGTCTATGACAAGGACAAGCAAAAACGTGCAGAGGTAATGGCTCCTGGAAGCGCCAGGTTAGAAAAACATCTGACGTCTCTTGATAAAAACCTGAAATTTCATAGGTTTTCTGACGAGATCACTTATACCAGGGTATACTTTGACTATCGTATATACTTACGGGTATTTGTGCCCCTGTTTGCTGATGACTCCAGGCTGATAGGTTATTTTGAGGGGGTCTATCATGTTGATGACAAGACCATGGACGATATAAAGAGCGTCATCCTGTATTCCCTGCTGCATGTAATAATAGCGGTTTTTGCCACGACGGTTCTCCTGTATCCGATGATCATATCGATGAACAAGGACCTGATCAAGTATTCGGTAGAGCTTTCGGATGCCAACATAGGGATACTGCGTGCCCTGGGTGGCGCCATAGCAAAGAGGGACAGCGATACGCACATCCACAACTACAGGGTTACTATCTGTGCCGTAAGACTTGCAGAGGTCCTGAGTCTGAAATCAGCGATAATCGTTACCCTGATAAAGGGGTCGTTCCTGCATGATGTCGGCAAGATTGCCATCTCGGACAATATCCTGTTAAAGCCCGGTAAACTGACGGATGATGAGTTTAATCAAATAAAGACACACGTACAACACGGCGTGGATATCATTGGCAATACCGCATGGCTTCAGGATGCCGTGGAGGTCGTCCGGTACCATCACGAGCGGTATGACGGCACGGGTTACCTGGCCGGCCTCAAAGGTAATGATATCCCGTTGGGGGCCAGGATATTTGCCATCACGGACGTCTTTGATGCCCTTACCTCAAAGCGCCCTTACAAGGAGCCTTTCAGCTACGATAAAACTATAGATATACTAAAACAGGGCAGAGGCAGTCACTTTGATCCGGATATCCTTGACGCCTTCCTGACGATATCCAGGGACCTCTACGAGCAGGTAAGCAAAGGCGAAGATACCGCCTTGATAGACACCCTCGACAGGCTAACAAAAAAGTACTTCTGAGGTCTGCTTTTTACTTAGCCAGGAGTTTTCCACATAGAGGATGTTCCCGTGGTGATAGGTCGTTGGAAATATAGTGTGTTTCGACTGCTTGCGATACAAATTCAAACTTGCAGGGCTATCGCATTAGAGAATTTTATGAATTGTTAATAGTTTACCTGATGTTCAAAAATCAAGGTTGCGCAGGATGGGGTCAAGGGGACTGGTCCCCTTGCGGGGGAGGTCTGAGGAGGGGGCGGAGCCGCCCTCCTTCTTTCTTTTTTTTAGCGTATGTGAATGAGAACAAATTTACCGTGCGATTGCCCTGTTCAAACTTGCCGTAAAAAATCCTGTGATGATATACTATTGGAGGTGGGTAATATCACCGTAACGTGTTATTAGTTTACGTCTGTGACGGTTTCACCGCAGAAATATTTACGGGAGGGAAAGAAATGCGATTGTCGGTAATCATCCCCTGCTATAATGAGGTAAACACCATTTCGGATATCCTTGAGGCGGTAATCAGTGCGCCCTACAGTGACAAAGAGATAATTGTCGTCGATGACTGCTCAACCGATGGCACCAGGGAGAGACTCAAGGCATTTGAGGGCAGGGTGACACGGGTCATCCGCCACGAACGCAACAGGGGCAAGGGGGCGGCACTGCGCACCGGGATAGCCGCTGCCACGGGCGATATCATCATCACCCAGGATGCCGATCTCGAGTATAACCCACGGGAGTATCCCATGCTCTGTGAGCCTATCATACAGGGGCAGGCAGACGTTGTCTACGGGTCGAGGTTTATGGGTAGTGGCCCACACCGGGTGCTGTACTTTTGGCACAAGCTGGGAAACGGCTTTCTCACCACGCTGTCAAACATGTTTACCAACCTGACCTTTACGGATATGGAGACCGGATACAAGGCATTTAGAAGTGAGATCATACGACAGATACACATAGAGGAAGACAGGTTCGGCGTTGAACCCGAGATCACGGCAAAGGTGGCCAGGTTACAATGCAGGGTCTATGAGGTGGGTATCTCCTACTTTGGACGCACCTACAGGGAAGGCAAAAAGATCGGCTGGCGTGATGGTGTCAGGGCCATCTGGTGCATCCTGAAGTACAACATTGTCAGGTAACTGCTTGATTTCTATCGGTTGAGCCTTTTTTCACGCATCCTGAAGAACCTGGCCAATGTCTTTATGTATGGGATGTTGGTTGAGACCTCAACGTGGTCAACGTTGATGGAGCGCAGGAGGCGCTTTCTTTCGTGTACCCTCTTAAGGGCGTCGTTGCGATAGCGGTTGCGGACCGACTTGCTCGATGTGTCAACGAGGAAGACCTCCCCCGTTTCGGCGTCTTCAAGCTCGATGAGGCCTACGTCGGGCAGGTCAAGCTCCACGGGATCGGTAATAGACAGTGCAATGACGTCATGGCGTCTGTTGGCCACGGAGAGGGGTTTTATGTACCCTTCGGTGTAGAAGTCGGACAGGATAAAGGTGATAGTCCTACGCTTGACCACCCTGTTGAGGTACTCCGTAACCGTGGCGATATCGGTGCCCTTGCCCTGTGGGGTGAAGTACATGGCGTCTCTGACTATTGCCAGGGCGTGTCTGAGACCCTTGGCCGGTCGTATGAACCTCTCCACTCTGTCGGAAAAGGCCACAAAGCCAACCTTGTCGTTGTTTTTGACCGCAGACAGCGCCAACAACGAGCATATCTCCGCTGCTATGGAGCGCTTGAAGCGATTGACCGTGGCAAACTCGCATGAGGCAGAGACATCCAGCAAGAACATGATGGTAAGCTCCCGCTCCTCGACAAACTTCTTGATAAACGGCTCCCCCATCCGCGCCGTGACGTTCCAGTCGATGCAGCGGATGTCATCGCCGGGCAGGTACTGGCGCACCTCGTCAAACTCTATCCCCCGACCCTTAAACACACTGTGGTAGCGTCCGCAAAAGAAGTCCGAGGCCAGCCGTCCCGTGGTGATCTGTATCCTGCGGATGTTCTTGATTACCTCGGAGGATTGCATGGCTTATGTTCTGATTCGTTCAGGCAGAGGCCCTGCACGTTAGTTCAATTTTAAACATGGCCCCGTTTGGTATGTTCTCCACGCTTATAGTGCCGGCCATGTGTTCCTCGATAATGATCCTTGACATGTGAAGACCAATTCCGGTGCCCTGGTCTGGTTGTTTTGTGGTAAAGTAGGGGTCAAATATCCTGCTGATTACGGCACTGTTAATGCCTCCGCCGTTGTCGCTGATCCTCAGCACAGCCCTGTTGTCTTCCCTGTTGAGTTCGATGGAGATCAGGCCTTTTTCCTTGCCCATATCGCCCTTTTCCCTTCTCTGTAGTATGGCGTCACGGGCGTTGCCTATGACGTTAAGCATCACCTGCTTGAATTCATTGGGCAATCCGCTGGTTATCAGGCGCGTCAGTCCATGGCTGTCAACCGTAATGCCGATGTAGTTATGCCTCAACTGATCACTGACCAGGGAGATGACCTTGCCTACGGTTGAGATTAGCTCAAAGTCCACCATCTCTTTGTCGGCCCTGAAGAAGTTCCTGAAGTCGTCGATGGTCTTTGACATGTCGTAGATGATCTCCATGCCACGCTTGATGTTGGTGTCAATGTATTCCTTGTTCAATTCTCCAAAGGTAAAGGCATCTTCAAAATCCTGAATAATCATCCCAATGGCGTTGAGAGGTTGCCTCCACTGGTGGGCAATGGCCCCGATCATATCGCCCATGGCGGCGAGCTTTGACTGGTGTATCAGCATTACTTCCTGCTGTCCGCGCTTGTCTATTTCCTTGCGAACCCTTGCCTCAAGGGTTGCGTTGAGTTCCTCCAGTTGTTGTGTCTTTATGGTCAGGGAGGTCTCTATGCGTTGCCTAAGTTGTTCACCCTTATAGGCCATTATAATGTTTCCGCAGGTTGACAGCAGAGGCTGGAGAAACTCCACGTGCTCATCCCTGTACCCTCCCTGTTTGTTTACGATACCCACCATTCCCACCAACGTGTTGCCTCCATAAAATGGCATACCAAGAAATGCCCTGATAGGTGGATGCCTTTCGGGAAGTCCTCCGCTGCGGGGATCACTTAGGGGCTCATTGGATATAACGACCTGACCCGTCGTCAGCACACGACCATAGAGGCTGTTGACGTTAGCAAATTCTATGACCGTGGGCGATTTATCGTTGTAGTAATCCCTCATTTCCTCTGTCCATGCAGTACTTGTGATGGCAAACGTCCTCATGTATGGTTGTCCTTGCCTGTTTTGAAGCACCTCGCCTATAAATCCATATTCGCTTTCGGTCAGCAAGAGAAGGTTGTTTAAGATTTCGGTAAATAGTTTGTTGGGCGGTACGGATAAGATAAACTGTGATTGTATATGTCTTATGAGTTCCAGCAACTGGTTGGTCTGTCTGAAGCTGTCTGCCATATTTCTTACAGCGGTGATATTTGTAACAAAAGCCACATCGCCAATGATGTTTCCCTCTCTGTCTCTTAACGTGCTGGCATTAAATATGGTGGGGATCGTTGAGCCGCCTTTGGCCCTCAGGGTGATTTCGTAGTTGCGGTGCTCACAATGGGAAATCTTGGCGGTCTGTTGTCTGAATATCTCTTCGTTTTTCTTGTCAACGAAATCAAATGGCTGTTTACCTAACATTTCGGACCGCTGGTATCCCAACAGGTGACACAGGGCGTCATTGACATCCACCGTCACAAGGTCTGTGTTTATCCTCCAGAAGCCCTCCGATGTAGCGTTTATAATGGCGCTGCATAGCCACTCGTTATCTCTTTGCGTATCTGCCATCTGATATCCTTTTGTCGTGTCCTTCATGTTAATTGCATAGGGAAGACTTAAGAGCCTCCCTCTTCTATTATGATGAAATGCGACAATTATGTCAAAACCCCCCGTGTTGATGTTGCATAAAATTTTTATGTACCCCATAGAGCCTTAATTTGTTATAATAGCAGTACAGTGGTAAAGACATTTAAGATAGAGCCGTCTGTTGCAAGGATAGTTGACAAGTCAACCTTATTGAAGGTTTTTAACTATATAGACTCCGGGGTGGTCAAGACGCCTTGTCTTGTAGTTAATGGCGAGCGGGTTGTCAGAAATCTTGGTCTGCTTGGCAGCAGGGTAAGAAACAGCAGGGTGTTTTATGCCGTTAAGGCCAATCCTGCAGTTGAGGTTTTGAGGCTGATAGATGGTTTAGGCGGTGGATTTGAGATATCCTCTGATGGCGAGTTGCGGGTGTTGGCGCAGTTGGGGGTCAGCCCGGAGCGGATCATATCGTCCAATCCTGTCAAGACCGTGGCGTTTATCCAGCAGGCGGCAGATTACGGCATAAGGCGCTATGCCTTTGACTCCGACACCGAGGTTGACAAGCTGGCACGTTACTGTGGCGGATGCAGCGTGTACGTGCGACTCTCTATTCCCAATGAGGGTAGCGAGTGGCCGTTGAGCAAGAAGTTTGGGGTCGAAATAAACGATGCCTTGCGGTTGTTGCTGTATGCCAAAAGCCGTGGATTGGAACCATGCGGCATTACCTTTCATGTCGGCTCACAGTGCAACAACATCTACAACTGGAACATAGCCCTTGATAAGGCGCGTCTGTTGTATACACAGGCACAGGAGGCCGGCATATCCCTGTGGCTGCTCAACATTGGCGGCGGCTATCCGGTGAAGTACACCAGGGATGCACTGGCCATTGACACCATTGAAAGACACATAGACGTCCTTATCAGGGAGCGGTTTGCCGATGATGTGGAGGTCTTTATCGAGCCTGGCAGGGTGGTTGTCGGGGATGCGGGCATTATCGTGGCCAGTGTCACGGGAAAGGCGGACAGGCTTGATGGCAAGTGGCTCTATATAGACGTGGGGGTCTTTAACGGTCTGATGGAGAGCGTTGGTGGGATCAGGTACACGTATGTGGTTGAGACAACACCCGATACCGGCACCATAAAAGACTGGATTCTGGCCGGACCAAGCTGTGACAGCTTTGACGTGATCGACAGAAACGTCTCACTTGCCGAGCCACATGTGGGCGACCTTGTGCTCATCCTCTCCGCCGGGGCGTATACCACGTCCTATGCCTCGGAGTTTAACGGTTGTGCCATACCAGATACCGTCATCGTGTAAGTGACAGGAATCCATTACCACCAACTTTTCTATGCACCCTTTGGCACTATTGCCAAAACTTATACAAACGATGGTATTATAAGAGTATGTAGGGTCAGTATGATAAGATAATCAAGGAGACCATGCGGGATGTGGTTGACGTTCTGCTCTGCAAGGTGATGAAGATAGACGCTGTGAGCGTCACTGCTATAGAGAGCAAGATGCAGGTCACCGATGAGAGAGAGGCAGATTTTCTCTTGAAGGTGGTTACAGTGCATGGTGAAACTATCATTGTTCATATAGAGTTTCAATGTATCCTCTCAAAAAAAGCAGGGTAATTTTTATTTCACGTTTAAAAGGCATGGATTCCTGCTTTCGCAGGAATGACAATTACAGCCGTTTTCTAAGTGTGTCATTTCTGGCTTGACCAGGAATCCAGTATACGTAAAAGTATAGTTACCATGAAATATAAAGAAGATACGTAATATCTTCATATTGGTCTTTCGTATATCCTGTATATCTTGTAGAGCCTCCCCTCAACCAGCTCAATAATCTTCTTGATCGATTCGTTGTCCTCGAGTATCCATGAGAATTCGGACAGTTTGTAACCACCCTCCCATGCCCTGCGGAATATCTCCCTGGTCATCAGTGCGTCAACGCCCTTAAATCTATACTGCGGCTTGACACCAAAGAGCATCAGTCGTACACCCGTGATTTTCCTGGAATAATACAGCGCCTTGAGCAGTGTTATCGGGGTTAGTTTACCGTGCATCTTTCTGAGAACGAAGTTAAAGTCAGGAAAGAGCCCCAGCAACCCAATGACCTCCTCCCCCGCCTGGGCAATAAGCACCAGGTCCGGGACCATTATTTGTTTTAACTTGCCGCTCATAAACTCAAACTCGGCATCGTCAAAGGGGATAAATCCCCAGTTATCTGCCCATGAACTGTTATAGATATCCTTAAAGCGCAATAGTTCGTTCTTATAATCCTTCATGTTGATAGACCTGACGGTTATACCGCGTTTTTGAGCGATGTCGGCAACACGGTTGACCTTCTGAGGCGGACCGTCGGGGGGAACCTCCTTGGCATAGGCGTAGAGGTCCTTGGCCTTTAACATCCTGCACAACTCCATGAGCGTCTTGTAGTAGGGTGGATTGTGGGGCGTCATGAGCATAGGTGGGGTGTCAAAGCCATCGATCAAAAAGCCGCACGCCTCGTTTGTTGAGAAGTTCATAGGCCCGCGCATTGTCCTAAGACCGTTGCCCTTTAGCTCCTCCTGCACGACGTCAAGGAGTCGGGTCGCCACGGCGGTATCATCCACGGACTCATAGAACCCGAAGAAGCCAACACCATCGTTGTGTCTCTCCAGATGGCGACGATTTATTATCGACACCACGCGGCCCGCTATTTCCTTGCCGCTGTAGAGCAGGAAAAATCTGACCTTGCTGAATCTGAAAAACGGATTCTTTTTTGAAAAATCCACCTGCAAGTCCCGTGTCAATTGCGCAGAGTAATACGGATCGTCTTTATACAGCCTCAGGGGAAATCTGATAAATTGCAGCATCTCACCCCGGCTCCTGGCCTCTTTTATCATCAGCATCTCTGTCTTATGTCTCCTTATTGTTGTTTGATTAACTGTATATCCATAACGTTGGTCTGTGTCGGGCCGGTTACAAACAGGTCTCCGAGTTGATGGAAAAAATTGTAGGAGTCGTTGTTGTTGAGGTATTGTACTGGGTCCATGCCCATGTTTTTTGCCCTTATGGTGGTATAACCGTTGACTAAGGCCCCTGCGGCACTGTCCACACAATCGGTGCCATCGGTGCCGGCTGACAGGAGTGTGACGCCATCAACCCCCTCGATCTCAATAGCAAAGGCCAGTGCCAGTTCCATGTTTCTGCCGCCAGTGCCGCTTCCCCTGACGGTAACCGTGGTTTCACCGCCGCTGATCAGACACAGGGGGCTGGTGGTGGGACGTTGCTGTTGTCTGAGCTGCGAGGCCAGCCACCGGGCAGCGGTACGTGCCTCTCCGGTGAGTGAATCGGTCAGTATCCGTGCGTCATTGCCCATGATGGTTGCCCTGGTGTGTGCGGCGTTGAGGGCCTTGAGGTTGTTGGCAACGATGATGTTTTCAACGTCCCTGAGTACCGCATCGCCGTCTTTGGGGGTATCGGGATGCAGGCCGCTCTGTCCCTCCAGCAGGTGGTTTACCACGAATGTCGGCAGTTGGTGTGTGAGGTCGTATCTCCTGAGCACGTCCAGGGCGTCTGCAAACGTGGTTGTATCTGCGGCGGTTGGGCCGGAGGCTATAACGTCCAACGGGTCGCCCACACAGTCGGAGATAATCAGCGACACAACCCTGGCAGGATAAGCCATCATCGCAAACCGTCCGCCCTTAACGAGGGAGAGGTGTTTTCTGACGGCGTTAAGCTCCGCTATATTGGCCCCGGCATTTAGGAGCAGTCTGGTGGTCGTTTGTTTGTCCTGCAGGGTTACGCCATCGGGGGGGCAGACAAAGAGCGCAGACCCGCCCCCTGACAGCAAACACAGCAACAGGGTCTGTTCATCCAGCCCGCGTGCAAGACCAAGGAGGTATCGCGTTGCCTCCAGGCCGTGCTCATCGGGGGTGGGATGGGCTGCCTCAAAGACCCTTGTCTTGCCAAGAGGGTGGACGTCAGCGTGGCCATACTTGGTGATCGCCACACCGTCTGTCAGGATGTCAGGGAGCGTATCTTCAATGGCCCTGGCCATCCCGTATGCCGACTTGCCGATGGCCGCCACGTACAACCTCCTGAAGCCTCCTGCGTCGAACATGCGGCGCAAGTAATCGGCGTGTTCAACCACCGTCCCATACGGAGAAACCGCCTCCACCGCTGCAGCGTACAGAGCCATCAGCAGATTGACGCTATCCCGTTGCACGTCGGAGACCAGTCCTGACGTTGTACCGCAATATCTCATTGTTTAAATTATCCGTACCTGCTATTGTAAACTATCCTGAAATGGATATCAAGCAAAAAAAATGGTATCCTCTTAAAAAAGCATGGTAAAATGGGGTCAAGGGGACTGGTCCCCTTGCGGGGGGTTCTGAAGGGGGGCGGAGCCGCCCCTTTCTTTCTTGCCTTAAAGTATA
>NZ_JABXWD010000280.1 GCF_019173545.1 Candidatus Magnetobacterium casense
AGCAATAGGCGGCGCTTGTGATGAAAGTATGGTATTATACCATTTTGTGATTCATAGGCCTCCATTTACGCATACAAAATGAGGATCTGATCAACTGATCAAATCTGAAATGTGAAGATTATGTGCATCCGTCAATTCCAATTTAGTACAACATGTACTTCAATAATCAAGTAAAAAGATCAGAATCCGGTTGATCCTGCCGGACCTGACTGCTATCGGATTGATACTAAGCCATGCGAGTCATTGTAGCAATACAAGGCAGACGGCTCAGTAACGCGTAGTCAATCTACCCTATGGACGGGAATAATCTCGGGAAACTGAGAATAATGCCCGATAGAACATTATGCCTGGAATGGTTTATGTTTCAAATGATTTATCGCCATAGGATGGGACTGCGGCCTATCAGTTTGTTGGTGAGGTAATGGCCCACCAAGACTATTACAGGTACGGGCTCTGAGAGGAGTGGCCCGGAGATGGGTACTGAGACACGGACCCAGGCCCTATGGGGCGCAGCAGGCGAGAAAACTTTGCAATGTGCGAAAGCACGACAAGGTTAATCCGAGTGGTTTCTGCTAAAGAAACCTTTTGCCAGTCCTAGAAACACTGGTGAATAAGGGGTGGGCAAGTTCTGGTGTCAGCCGCCGCGGTAAAACCAGCACCTCAAGTGGTCAGGATGATTATTGGGCCTAAAGCATCCGTAGCTCGTTTTGTAAGTTTTCGGTTAAATCCATGCGCTTAACGTATGGGCTGCCGGGAATACTGCATAACTAGGAAGTGGGAGAGGTAGACGGTACTCGGTAGGAAGGGGTAAAATCCTTTGATCTATTGATGACCACCTGTGGCGAAGGCGGTCTACCAGAACACGTTCGACGGTGAGGGATGAAAGCTGGGGGAGCAAACCGGATTAGATACCCGGGTAGTCCCAGCTGTAAACTATGCAAACTCAGTGATGCATTGGCTTGTGGCCAATGCAGTGCTGCAGGGAAGCCGTTAAGTTTGCCGCCTGGGAAGTACGTACGCAAGTATGAAACTTAAAGGAATTGGCGGGGGAGCACCACAAGGGGTGAAGCCTGCGGTTCAATTGGAGTCAACGCCAGAAATCTTACCCGGAGAGACAGCAGAATGAAGGTCAAGCTGAAGACTTTACCAGACAAGCTGAGAGGTGGTGCATGGCCGTCGCCAGCTCGTGCCGTGAGATGTCCTGTTAAGTCAGGTAACGAGCGAGATCCCTGCCTCTAGTTGCCACCATTACTCTCAGGAGTAGTGGGGCGAATTAGCGGGACCGCCGCAGTTAATGCGGAGGAAGGAAGGGGCCACGGCAGGTCAGTATGCCCCGAAACTCTGGGGCCACACGCGGGCTGCAATGGTAGTGACAATTGGTTCCGAATCCGAAAGGAGGAGGTAATCCTCAAACGCTACCACAGTTATGACTGAGGGCTGCAACTCGCCCTCACGAATATGGAATCCCTAGTAACTGCGTGTCATTATCGCGCGGTGAATACGTCCCTGCTCCTTGCACACACCGCCCGTCGTTTCATTGAAGTTTGCTTTTAGCGAGGTGACGTCTGATTGGCGTTATCGAACTTGAGGTAAGTGACAAGGGAAAAGTCGTAACAAGGTGACCGTAGGGGAACCTGCGGTCGGATCACCTCCTTAGACAAGTGAATGTGCCGGGTGCACATAATCTTCACAAAAATCATCGATGCAATGCATCACGAAAGTGATGTATGAAGGATGTAGCAGGTTCCTCTTACCGGAGGACTTGCAATGATCATCGTGCATAGTCGTGTAATATGTGGCTGAATTTGCCGGTGTAAAGACGCCAATAGGTGGATTGCTAGGCTTGAGGAGAGAAGAAGGACGTGGCAAGCTGCGATAAGCTCGGGGTAGGCGCACGCATCCTATGATCCCGAGATTTCCGAATGAGAATCTTACACTTAGTGTATTCCGTTACAATGGTGATGGAAGTCGAACCGTGGGAATTGAAGCATCTTAGTACCACGTGGAAAAGAAATCAATTGAGATTTCCCAAGTAGAGGCGATCGAAAAGGAAAGAGCCCAAACTGAATCCTTCGGGAGATGTGGTGTTTTGGTATGATAATGTGGAATCCTGGAACACAGCTGAAATGATCTGAAAAGTTCTGGCATAGAGGGTGATACCCCCTTAAGCGAAGTGGAAAAGGTCCTATTCATACCCGAGTAGTTGTCCTTGGTAGTGGGCAATGAATATGGGTGAAAGTAGCATCCGAGGCTAAATATCTCTCAAGACCGATAGTGTACTAGTACCGTGAGGGAAAGCTGAAAAGTACCCCGGAAGGGGGATGAAAAGTGCATGAAACCTATTGGTTACAGACGTGCGTGGCATGAAAGGTGATTTTTTCAGACTGGAGGTTCTAGCAATAGAGCTGAAGGTTTGATGTTTTGATCATCAGTGTCACGCGTTCCGTCTCGAAACACGGGCCAGGGAGCTAACTGTCATGGCAAGCTTAAACCTTTAATGGTGTAGGCGAAGGGAAACCGAGTTCTCGCAACTTCGCAAGAAGTGAGGAGAAGCGTGTGAAAGTGCGTTGAGTCATGGCAGCTAGGCTAGAAGCCAGACGATCTATTCCTGAGCTAGACGAAGGCGGGCGAAAGCCCGCTGGAGGTCTTAAGACGTTCTGACGTGCAAATCGTTGTTGTGACTTGGGAATAGGGGTCAAAAACCAATCTAGTCTGGCGCTCGCTAGTTCCAACCGAAGCGTCTCGCAGGGCGTGCTTTGTGGAGATGGTGTTTCCGGTAGAGCACTGATAGGGGAGCGCGGGGAAGAAATTCCTCACTCACCATTCAAACTCCGAACGGATACACATTGTAGAAGCAAGGACACGGGTTCGTGTGGCGTAAGGCTCACGACCGAAAGGGGTTTAACCCAAACTGAAGTTAAGGTCCCCAAATTTTTGCTAAGTGTCAAGCCAAAGAGCGTGTTCTCGCCAAGACAGCAGGGAGGTATGCTCAGAAGCAGCAATCCTTTAAAAAGTGTGTAACAACTTACCTGCCGAGGGGGGATGCCTCAAAAATGGACGGGGCTAAAGCAAAGTACCGATACTTTAGATAATTATCAGTAGATGATTCATGGTAGGTTGGCGTAGTGATTGGGTCGAAGCAGGGCGGTGACGTCCTGTGGACCGATTTCTATTGCAGATCCTGGTGGCAGTAACAGCATAGTATAGTGAGAATCTATACCACCGCAAGCGCAAGGGTTTCCAGGCAATGCGTTATCAGCCTGGAGGTAGTCGATCCTAAGGTTTACCTCAACAGAGTAAATCGAATGGGAAACTGGTTAATATTCCAGTACCTTGCACAGAGCGTTTGAGCTATATGGTTAGCTTTCGGATAGGGGGTGTACAACTATCGTTGTATCTAAGTGTTCAAGAGTTAGGGAGTGTCGTAATGACGAGAACTAATTCGAGGCATGAGTGGCTTCGCGTTAGCGGAGTTTTCTTGAATCCAAGAGACCATGAAAGACTGTGTAGTTAGCAATGTGCAAGCTCGTACCGAGAACCGACACAGGTGCGCTAGCTTAGTAAGCTAAGGTGCTACGAGTATACCGTATGGCGAGGGAATTCGGCAAATTAGTCCTGTAGCTTAGGTATAAGGGATGCCTGCGGTCTTCATGAGGAATGGGGATCGCAGGTTACAATGACAAGGGGGTTCCGACTGTTTAATAAAAACACAGGCGACTGCTAGTCCGAAAGGATTTGTATAGTCGCTGAATCCTGGCCGGTGCCGGTACCTAAAACTTGGGTTCAACCGAGCTAAGGGCCGGTTAACGCCGGGAGTAACTCTGACTCTCTTAAGGTAGCCAAATGCCTTGTCGGGTAAGTTCCGACGCGCATGAATGGAACAACGAGAGCCCCACTGTCCCCGCCTACAACTCGGTGAAGCCACATAAGGAGGACGAACAGTCCTTCATCTTCCATCGGGGAGAGAAGACCCCGTGGAGTTTTACTGCAGCTTGTGCTTGTGGTATAGTAAAAATTGCACAGGGTATCTGGGAGCCATGCTTAACATTCTCCGGGATGTTAAGAAGCAACGATGTAACACCAGACTCTTTTTGCAGTACCACTTATCCAGAGAAGACTGGAGACACGTGCAGGTGGGCAGTTCGGCTGGGGCGGCACCCCTTTGAAAAGATATCAAAGGGGCCCAAAGTTTAGTTCAAACGGGGCAGAAATCCGTTGAAGAGGGCAAAGCCAAAAACTAGACTGAATGGATTTCCAAACGCACGGAATTCATAGACGAAAGTCTGGCTTAGCGATCCTTCGTGTGCCCACTATTGGGGCCCGGAGGTGACAGAAAAATTACCCCAGGGATAACAGGCTCGTCGCGGGCGAGAGCTCCTATCGACCCCGCGGTTTGGTACCTCGATGTCGGCTTTTCCTATCCTGGTCCTGCAGCAGGGGCCAAGGGTGAGGCTGCTCGCCTATTAAAAGGGAACATGAGCTGGGTTTAGACCGTCGTGAGACAGGTCGGTCTCTGCCTGATGGAAGCGTGGATGTCTGAGGGGAAGTTGCTCCGAGTACGAGAGGAACAGAGCAGCGTGGCCACTGGTTTACCGGTTGTCTGATAAGGCAGGCCGGGCAGCTAAGCCATTTGGGCTAAGTGCTGAAAGCATCTAAGCACGAATCCCATCCCGAGACAAGACATCCTTTCGTAAGATGAAGGTCGGCAGCAGAAGACTGCGTTGATAGGAAGGTGGTGTAGATCACAAGCTTCGGCGAGTGGTGAGCCAGCCTTTACTAACAGACCAACACA
>NZ_JABXWD010000281.1 GCF_019173545.1 Candidatus Magnetobacterium casense
CCCCCTTCAGAACCCCCTGCAAGGGGGCCAGCCCCCTTGACCCCTTCTTACCTTGTTGACATTGGGTTGATTATACACAACATTTCAATTGTATAGCTGAACTATTACAGGAGACAGAGATATTAAAGTAATTGCAAGAAATGTTCATCGAAAGACGGCGATAGACACGCTGTGGTTCAAGCGCACCATGAAACAGGCCATGAGTTTCATGACACTGGAAGGTGCTGAACTGAGTCTGCTCTTTGTCAATGACAGTAAGATGCAGGCCATCAACAAGGAGTTCAGGGGCGTGGACTCCCCAACGGATGTGCTCTCATTCCCCATATATGGCTCGGCAAAGGATGTCCCCCGGTCGGGCTACTTTCTGCTTGGCGACATCGTTGTCAACCTCGACCGCGCACAACGACAGACCACGGACAACCTCGACAACGAAGTGCTTAGGCTCCTCATCCACGGCCTTCTGCACCTGATTGGCTATGACCACGAGGTCTCTGCGTACAAGGCACGAAAGATGGCAAGTGCAGAAAGAGAGCTGTTTGATGCCCTTACGCAAATCGCTCGATAGCGCCAACAACGCCATCGAAGGCATACTGGTTGCCGCCAGGACGGAGAGACACCTCAGATACCACCTCTATGTGGCGGCGCTTGTGGTCCTGTTTAGCTACATAGCGGGCGTGACAAAGACGGAGTTTCTGATCATCTCCATAGTCACCCTCGTCGTGATAATGGCGGAACTAATAAACACCGCCATCGAGGCAACCGTCAACATCCTCTCCCCGGAAAAACAGGAACAGGCACGCATTGCAAAGGACGTGGCAGCGGGGGCAGTGCTGACAACCGCCATGGGAGCGGCGATCATTGGCTACATCATACTTTCGCCCTACCTCATGAACATCTTTAACAAGGGGTTTCACGTATCCCGCCACGGCGGCAATGAGATAGCCGTGTTGTCAGTGATAATCGTAGTTATCCTGGTGGTGTTGCTCAAGGCCTTTACCGGCAAGGGTCATCCGCTCAGGGGTGGGATGCCAAGCGGCCATGCAGCGCTATCCTTCTCCGTTTGGGTGTCGATAACGCTGGTGACGAGGAACTTTATTGCATCGTTGTTGTCGTTGGTTGTGGCGGTGTTGATTGCGCAAAGCAGGATCACCATCAAGGTGCATAACCTCCGGGAGGTCTTGCTGGGTGCAGCCACGGGGAGTATTGTCACCTTCCTGCTGTTTTGGATATTTGCATGATGACTCTGCCGGTGAAAGGTCGTGGTATGGCTATATACGGCATGTTGCTGACGGTGGCCTTGCTGACGGTTGCGCTGTATGTGTTTGTTGGCGGTGCCGGCAAGGCGGAGGTATACAAGGAGTCCAGGATAGCGATGGATACCATCATAACGCTCACGGTGGTATCGGAGTCCAGACGTAAGGCCGATGCGGCCATTGAGGCCGGCTTTAAGGAAGTAGAGCGACTGGAGGGAGTGTTGAGCATGTTTCTGCCACAGAGCGAGGTCTCTCTCATCAACGACAATTCAGCTATCAAGGCGGTAAATGTTTCGGAGGATACCTACGGGTTGATCAAAAAGGCGATTGAGATTGCGGCGCTATCCGGGGGGGCATTTGACCCTACAATAGGCCCTGTGTCGAGGCTGTGGGACTTTCAAAAGAGCCTCAGACCCACCGATGCACAGATACGGTCAAATCTGCCGCTGGTAGACTACCACGACATTGTCCTTGATGATGCGTCACGCTCTGTGATGTTGCGTCGCAGGGGGATGGTGCTTGACCTTGGCGCCATTGCAAAGGGTTATACGGCAGACAGGGTAGTGGAGGTGTTGAAGGCGTATGGAATGCAGGCTGGTATTGTGGCCATTGCCGGAGACATCAAGACCTTTGGGGACAAGCCCGACGGCTCCGGCTGGCACGTTGGGATCAGGAGAGCGCGGGATGGGACCAATGCCTCAGAGTACTCCGGGCTTGCCGGGGTGTTGACGCTCAGGGGGGAGGCCGTATCGACCTCGGGTGACTATGAGCGTTTCTTCATGGAAGGTGGTGTGCGTTATCATCACCTGCTGGAGCCTTCAACGGGTTATCCGGCCAGGGATTTCCAGAGTGTCACCGTGGTCAACCCCCAGGGATGGTTAACCGACTCACTGACAACGGCAATCTTTGTCATGGGCAGGGACAAGGGGATGGCACTTGCACACAAGCTCAACCTCAAGGTATACGTGGTCTACAGCGATGCCACAACCTATATAAGTGACAACCTCAAGGACTCCTTTGAGTCTAAAGCCGGACATTAAAGTAAGTTTAGGGGCGGAGTCGCTTCCTAGCACTCCATAGAGTTCATTCAATAATGAGGCAATTGTCCCCATTGACAGCACGATGAATTTATTCTTTTTTAAAGAGTAAGGCTACATCAGCTTCTAAAATTACATCTGAACTTTTCTCTTCAATTAATATTATGATTGTATGTATCCTCTTTAAAAAGCAGGGTAAGTTTTATAGCACGTTTCGATTGGATTAAATACAAGATAATGGCATTTTACGGGGTCAAGGGGACTGGTCCCCTTGCGGGGGGTTCTGAAGGGGCCAGGTGCGACCTGGAGCGGGAAAGAAGCGGCTCCGCCCCTTTCTTTCTTGTATTGCACACAATCGAAACGCGCTATATTCCGCGATTAAAAGGCATGGATTCCTGTTTTCGCAGAAATGACAGTTACAGACGTTACCTGTTCAAGGCAGGGACATGTTTACAAGTGTGCCTGCCCCTGGTTCGAACAGGGGTATATCCTGGCTTGACCAGGAATCCAGGGTGCGTAAAAGTATAGTTACCATGAAATATAAAGAGGATACCTATATTGCTTAAGCCTTGCAAACTCCATAGCAACCCTGATAAGGTCTGAGTTTGACAGCAGGCTCTTGTACATGAGGGCATCCTCGGCCAGAGGAAAGAAGAGGTTAAACCATCTCAGCGGCAGTTCACAAAGCAGGAGTGCGTTGATAAACTCTACCAGAGGTCTGTCCATATCAAAGTCCGGGTCAAGTTCCAGCAGGACGCCCTTGAGCGTAAAGATGGCCTTTCTGAACAGGAGCAGGTCGCTTGGAAACTTAACCCCCTTAATGGCCAGCCTGTCCAGCAACGTCAGCGATTGCTCAATGAACCCCTGAGATGGTTCGGCAACAAGGCGATCGATCTCATCCCTGATAACACGCCCTGCACTGAGGCCATCTTCGCAGAGCGCAATCGTTGAGTTGTATATGAGTTCTGCGTTGCGTGTGAAGATATCCAGGCTGAGTCTCATGATATCTGCCCGTTGTTTTTTATCCAGTCCACCGGCAAGGCTCCAGTCCAGGAGCGCTATCCGACCATCGTGGTTGCAGTAGTATATGTTTCCTGCGTGGGGGTCGCCGTGAAAGATGCTACGCTGTTGACCGGAAAACAACGGCTGACACACCATCGAAACAAATAGCGTTCTGGCGCACTGTTTCCTCCTGGACGTGCTCAGGGGGGCATCGGTTATCTTTTGTCCTCTGATCAGCTCCATGACCGTTACGGCATCCCTGGAGGCAGGGTCAAGGCGTGGTATTTTGACGTCCCGGACGCCATCGTAGAGGCAGTGTGCAAGTTTGAGGTTACGCTGTTCGTTGCGGAGGTCTATTTCGGTCAAGAGGGCGGTCTTTATGTCAGCGAAGGTTTCGATAAACCGGAAGTTGTCAACGTCGTATTTGTCTCTGTGGGCGTCATAGAAGGCGGCCAGGGCGTCAAGTATCTCCAGTTCTTCATGCAGGCGTTGGGGGACGTCTGGCTTGATGACCTTAAAGACCCCGTTGCTATTGCCTGGTCCGTGGGGGTAGTCACACGTAAAGTCCACCACAGCGGCCACGCTGGCCTCGTAGCAGACGGTGTAGTTGAGCTGGACGTTGTGATCGCTCATCCAGTTACCCAGCGCATCCCCAACGATGGCCTCTATGACGTCCGCATCAACCTTCATCACGGAGTTTTCAAGCTCTGCGAGTCTGCTTCTGAATAGCGAGTCGATGTGTTTGTTGCGTGCAATTGTCTGTCCCAGCTTGTGCAGGGTGGGGACCTCTCCGGCAAGTCTGACCAGGCGTCCGGGGGCGGTGTCCTCCTCCGACAGGGCACAGACGATGGCCGCAAAACGTTCAGGGGATAGCTCCGACAGCAGAAACGACACCCCGTCCCTGATTATCGGCCTGAATCGCTCATAGACGTCCGGTATTATGTCGTCAAGCCCCGTAAGCTCTATCACCATGTCAACGTCTATCACGACGGGTCTCTTTTATGGGGTCAAGGGGTCAGCGACCCCCGGCATAAAAGGGGTCAGCGAGGGGCGAGGGGGTGGCACCCCCCGGCTCAGTGCCACCCCTGGCTCAATTGTCGCACCCGTCCCTGCCACAAATCGCCCCTTTCTTTCTTTTGTGCGTATATAATTAACTATGAGCAGGCACATATCATAAAACAATTGCATAAGGAAAAGACGTAATGGATACGTCATAGATTTTCTTCTATTCGTGATTGAAGTTCATCAAGAGTCAGGAGTTTCTTGGGATCAGAAGTAATGCTATCCCAAAACTCTTCGACTAAAAAAATTTTCTCGGATACGCTAATCCTGTTTATATCTGCAATATCACATACACGCACAGTTAATCTCCTTATATCTATTCTATAAATTTACACGTTTAACTCTGAAATAAAGCCATATTCTCAAGTTTTCGAAAAAAACAAATTTAGCAATGGCATATACCTTGCTTTAC
>NZ_JABXWD010000282.1 GCF_019173545.1 Candidatus Magnetobacterium casense
TTAGTTTGGTTGACAAAGAGGGAAACTTTATACAGGCCAATGATGCATATTGTAATATGTTGGGATATAATCACGAAGACTTTTCGCAAATGAGGTTGAGTGATATAGAAGCTTCAATGTCACCTGAAGAGCTAAAAGGGCACATGCGAAAAGTAATTGAGGCGGGTTCAGCTCGTTTTGAAACTAAAAATAGGCGCAAAGATGGCAGTATTGTTGATATCGAGATAAGTGTAAATTTCCTCAGAAGCGATAATTTATTGTTTGCATTTCTAAGAGACATTACAGAGCGTAAAAATATGGAAGAAGAGCTTAAACTTAAAAGTGAAGATATCGCAAGAAATTACGACATGCAAAACGTAGTAAACAGGATACTAAAGCTATCCTACAAAAACTTGACAATTAAGGAATTTCTTGACCTGGTGTTGGATGTCCTGTTTTCATTTCCCTGCTTTGCTATAAAACCTGTAGGTTGCATATTCCTGTGTGATGACACGGCAAGTGTGTTAAAAATGGTAGCAATAAAAAACTTCCCTACTGCACTATTGGAACCATGTAAGGAAATTCAGACAGGAAGGTGCATATGTGGATTGGCTGCATCAAAAAGGAAATTGATATATAAGGATCGTATCGACAGTGAACATGGGATAGTCTATGAGAACATGCCCGAACATGGTCATTATTGTGTACCGATCATAACGCAAGACAGGGTGTTAGGTGTCATAAATGTATATGTTGAGGCTGGCCATAAGCATAACAAGACAGAAGAACAATTATTGTTAATGCTTGCAGATACACTGGCAGCCATAATTGAACGCAGGATGGCGGATGAGAAGCTCGAATATATGGCAAACTATGATACGCTGACCGGAGTGCCAAACAGAACGCTATTGTATGACAGATTAACACAAAGTATAAACCAATCAAAGCGCTATAAAGACAAGACGGCTGTTTTGTACATAGACCTGGATAAATTTAAGGCCATCAACGATAAACACGGACATGATGCAGGTGATGTAGTATTAAAAAAAGCCTCTGCCAGGTTCAAACGCTCTGTAAGAGACGTAGACACGGTAGCCCGATTGGGAGGGGATGAGTTCGCTGTAGTGGTTAGAGGCTTTAATAAACCGGATGAGCTGACAGAGTTGTGTAGCAGGATAATTGACGAAATAGACAGACCTATGGAATATAAAGGAAAGACCTTGCTTGTCAATGCCAGTATTGGTATAAGCGTATATCCAAAGGATGGCAGTGACGGCATGTTGCTTCTAAAGAAGGCTGATACAGCCATGTATAACGCAAAGACGTCTTCCGGCAGCAATTTCTTGTTCTATGACGACAGCATGGATGGCAATCTAAGAGAAAGAGATAAATTGGAAGAAGATATACTTTATGCAATAACAAACAATCAGTTTGTACTGTATTATCAGCCCATTATAGACATCGCAACCAACAAGATAACGTCAGCAGAGGCATTAATACGTTGGAACCATCTGATATTTGGCCTAATATACCCTGATAGATTTATCTCCCTGGAAGAGGAGGCAGGGCTGGGTGTAGAGATAGACAGGTGGGTGATCAAGACGGTGATTGAGCAGAATATCTTGTGGCATAAACAAGGCTTGCCGTTATTAAATATAGCCGTTAATGTTACATGTAACCTATTACAGCAGGATGATTTTGCTGATTATGTTATTCGTACATTGTCGGACGTACAGATGGACCCTGAGTTTTTTGAAGTTGATATAGCCGAGTGTATTGCCAACCAGAATATAGAGCAAACCAAAACGGTTTTAACCCGGCTTAGTAACGCAGGGGTCAAGGTGTCACTGGATGACTTTGGTGCAGGTTACTCGTCTTTGATTTATCTGAAACGCCTACCGTTCGATAAGATCAAATTAGACAAGTTTTTTATCATGAACATAACACACGATCAAGATACACTGATAATAGTAAAGACCATAGTAGATATGGCACACAATCTGAGAAAAACCATAATAGCGAAAGGCATTGAGACGCAGGAACAGTTAGAATTGCTAACGTCAATAGGCTGTGACGAGGCGCAAGGATATCTGTTTGGTAAGCCTCTCAGTGCCGGAGATTTTATGGCATTTGAGAGGGATAAGGTATCCTCTTAAAAAAGCATGGTAAAATTAACTTATACACTGTTCATATCAAACCAGCCCTTTACGGGGTCAAGGGGACTGGTCCCCTTGCAGGGGGTTCTGAAGGGGGGCGGAGCCGCCCCTTTTTTTCTTTTCTTGTTCTCATGAAATATTAATAAGATACGGGATAAGGTTCATTATGGCGATAATAGAGATACTCAGGGACGATCTAATCAACCAGATAGCGGCTGGTGAGGTAATAGAGCGTCCGGCGTCGGTGGTCAAGGAGCTGGTGGACAACGCCCTCGATGCCACCGGCACGGATATCAGGGTGGACATACTCCTGGGCGGCAAGCGCCTGATACGGGTCTGCGACAACGGCTGCGGCATGGACAGGGAAGATGCCATCAGGTGCATACAAAGACACGCCACAAGCAAGATCAGGGAGGCCGAAGACCTGTTTAACATCACAACGATGGGTTTCAGGGGCGAGGCACTCTCCTCAATTGCCGCAGTCTCCAGGCTGACCATATCAACGGCGCTGAACAGTCCGTCCGTGCCCTCAGAGGGGACGTTCATAGAGGTTCACGGCGGCGTAGTCAAAGACGTCAGGGACAAGGTCACGTCGGGAACTACCATTGAGGTCAGAGACCTCTTCTACAACACCCCCGTGCGAAAGAGGTTCCTCAAGGGCACGTCTACCGAGCTGTACCACATCACGGAGACCGTCACGCAGGTGGCACTCATAAATCCGCAAAGACGCCTTTCACTGTACATCGACGAAAAGGCGACGCTGAACCTGCCTGTGGCAGCGGGCATAGACGAACGGATTGCCATGCTCTACGGAAGCGACTTTCTGCGGTCGCTGCTCCCCTTTGGGGTCAGTGGCGATGGTTTGAGCATCCGAGGGTTTGTCTCAAGGGCCGAAGGTGCCAGGAAGTCACGCTCGCACCAGTACATATTTGTCAACAATCGCTGCATCAGAGACAACGTCATAAGACATGCCGTGTACCAGGGGTTTAAGGACATCCTGCGCGATGGGGCGCATCCCGTGTTCTTCCTCTACATAGAGTCTGACCCCGCCACGGTCGATTGCAACGTACATCCCACAAAGCAGGAGATACGCTTTCTCCACAAGGACTACATCTACCAACAGGTGATAACTGCCGTAAAGGGGGCCATCAGGCAAGGCAACGACCACAGGGCTAATCCTGCCCAGCCCCAAGCTCAATCTGCCTCTACCTCGCTGTCGTCATTGCCGTCAGCCCCGTCGTCAAGGCCAACTTCCGCAACCGTTGAGGCAGGGCCGTTTAAGTATAAACCTAAGGAGCAGTCCCCCGAGTGCGTGGTCAGAGAGTCCGATCCACTGCCGTACACACCGGTCAGAGACTACCTCTATCTTGGGGACGTCTTTGTGGCGTATGCCGACAGGGACCGTCTGGTCATCGCCGACCACCACGCAGCACACGAACGGGTGATGTATGAGCGACTCAGGGATGGCGTGGGACTGGTAACTAACCGTTTGCTGTTTCCGATCCAGTTGAAGCTGCCATTGAAGGAGTTTTCGCTGTTGCGTCTGAACATGGACAAGGTGCGACAGATGGGCATTGAGATCGAGGAGTTTGGTGCCGATACGTTTATCATCCGTGGCGTACCGGCTGAACTCAAGGGTGTTGATATCTCTGCCGTGTTATCGGATATAGCCTCCAGCATGATTGATGCGAGCCTGGTCAGTCCCACGGATGACATCAAGGACGCCATGGCAAAGCGGATCGCCTGTCATAGTGCCGTGCGTGGGCGGGTTGTGTTGTCATCGGAGGAGTTAAATGCGCTCTTTAGGCAGTTGGCCTCAACAAACGACCCGCATCATTGCCCCCACGGTCGTCCAACACAGGTGTATCTCTCCCACGACGACCTCAGGAAGATGTTTAAACGGAAATAGAGAGCAGAGAGAGTAAGTGCCCGGATGATTTAGCGTGCGAAACTTGGAGAGGGTCTGATTTACCCCAACAACAAAGATAAGAGCAGTAACAGCTTTTCGCTTGTTATACCGGCCTTCTTGAGAATATTTGACAATGTCCCTTTTCTAATCGGTCTGTTGGAATGGATAGGCACTGGGATCGTAATTGTACCATCCTCTGTGGATTTCTGGTATATTTTATGGCTACCGGTATGTCTGACTGATTTAAAACCTTCTCTTTCAAGCACTCTGCAAAGTTCTTTGCCGTTAAGAGGAGGCACTTTAGCCATTTATAAATAGCTCCAGTTCTTTTTTGATGAGCGAATCAGAGAAGGAAGGAATGTTTTTGATCCCAACAACCTCAATATATCCCTGTGCCGCATCTTTGAGCATCTCTATTGCTTCATCCGTAGAATCCCCCTCTGTTGTAATGTCCAGTTCAGGACAATAAACTATGTATCCACCTTCCTCTGCCGGTATTAAATCCGCCGTAATCTTAATTTTTCTCATGTTTCAACTCCATATGTTTTATTAACTACTAGTATATTATAACAGATTTCAACTTTATAAAAAAAATAAAGCACACTGGTAGCACCAGCTCAATAGCATTGCGATGCTCTCAGGGCAATTGCATTAGAGAATTTTATGAATTGTTAATAGTTTAGCTTGTGTTTAAAAATCAAGGCTGCGCAGTA
>NZ_JABXWD010000283.1 GCF_019173545.1 Candidatus Magnetobacterium casense
GAATGACAAACTTGGAAAAAGCCTGTAACTGTCATTCCTGCGAAAGCAGGAATCCATGCCTTTAAACCATGAAATTAATTTTACCATGCTTTTTAAAGAGGATACAAAAAGCCCTTGCTATCTTCTTGGAAGTTTATGGAGAAAAACATCCGTACATTGCTGGTTCGTATAACAACCTCGCCTACTTATTTCGCCAGACAGGTGATACGCAAAAGGCCGACTTCTACGCTGCAAAGGCTGAGGCGGCCTGGCCTTAATCCACCCAAACCCCAACCAACTAGCCCTTTACGGGGTCAAGGGGGCTTCTTCATGGCTAGGGTAGGGGGGTCTGAAGGGGGCAGGTGCGACCTGGAGCGATAAAGAAAGCGGAGCCGCCCCTTTCTTTCTTTTCTTGTATCGCTGCCAAAAGCTCATCCCTGGTTCTTGGCATTACCGCCATGTCGCTAAAAAAGCCCTTCTTTTTCAACTCATCGCAGACGGCAAGGACAAACGGCCTCGATATAACGCCGTCCTGTAACAGGGCGCCATCGCTGAAGACCTCAACGGGGCTGCCCTCACCAACCTTTGTGCCGTCACGGATGACAACGACGTTGTCGGCCCACGCGTAGGCCAGGTCTGCGTCGTGCGTGGACATCACCAGCGTGACACCATCGCGGGCCAAGGCGTTTAGTATCTCAACGAGCAATGCGACATGGGCAACATCGAGGCTGATGGTAGGCTCATCCAGGACGATTACCTCGGGTTGCATGGCAAGTACCCCGGCTATGGTTACCAGCTTCTTCTGGCCAAAGCTCAACAGATGTGCGGGCTTGTCCTTGAGGTGGGAGATGCCCGTTGCTTTCAACGCCCAATCCGTGCGCTCTGTCACCTCCTGCACCGTCAAGCCAAGATTCATGGGGCCAAAGGAGACGTCTTGTGCCACGCTGGCTGAGAACAACTGCCGGTCGGGGTCTTGGAATACCACCCCTACGCTCTTGCGCAACTGCCTCAGAGAGTTGCGGTCATAGCCGAACTCCTTGCCTTTGAAGAACAGATTGCCTTCTCTTGCCCTTAGTATTGCGTTTAGGTGTAGCAGGAACGTGGATTTACCGGCGCCGTTTGGGCCGATTATGGCCGTCTTTTTGCCGACTTCTAGGGCAACGCTTAGACCTCTTAGGGCCGCTGTGCCATCGGGGTAGTTGTAGGTTAGGTCATTGGCTTGAATAATGTATTGGCTCATCTATACTCCATCGACGAAAAAAAAAGAAAAAAAAAGAAAAGAAAAGAAAAGAAAAGAGAAGAAAAGAGAAGAAAAGAGAAGAGGGGGCGGCTCCGCCCCCCCTCAAACCCCCCTGCAAGGGGACCAGTCCCCTTGACCCCTTCTTGCGCAGGCCTTATACTCAAATTAATACAGCAACGGCTATCAATATTGCGTCTATAGTCATTATCACAATTATGTTTTTCCATGACACTTGATAATTTCGCTGTAGCACGTTTAATTCCCCTGTATACCCCCTCGACTCCAGGCTGATCTCAAGTTCCCTGGCATATCTTAGCGTCCTGACAATCAGACTTGACACCAGCATCCCTAACGACCGGTACGACGTCCTCACTCCGGCGTATCCAAGGCGGGCATCCTGGGCAACGTAGACCCGCTTGGCCGTCTCCAGCAACACGTATATAAATCGGTACGTAAGCCCTACAAGTTCGACTACTATTGCGGGTACACGCATCATCTTCAATACCGCCATTGCGTCAACTATGGGAGTGGTCAGGGAAAAAAAAAGAGGCCCGACATCGATGCAACGGTCTTTAGCACCAGCAGGGCGGCCTCCTTCGCCGTGACAATCGTGATGCCGATGGTCTTGCCAAGTAGCGTTACCCCAACGGCTGTCTCATCCCCGGGGGCTACAACTCCCACCGCTACCCCAATCCCGGCCAGCACGGCAAAGGACAACGGCAAACAGAGCGCCTTTGCGTAGAACCCAAGCGGTATCCCTGCCTTATACACCGTTGCGATGGTCATGATTGCCACCACCAGCAGCAGCACTAACGTCGAGTGGGTCAGCAGGCATACAAGCACGGTCAGGAACGCAAAGGAGAGCTTCTCCGCCGGATGCACGTCCCTGAGGGCATTGCTGTAGGCGTAGGTGTCAATCATGGCTTCCGAGACGCATTCTTAGCGGACTTGAGCCTCATTGTGCGTTTATAGGCAAAGTAGGCAAGTATAAATATCATGCCGACGGCTGCCTGCAATGCAAAAATCATGGCTTCGGCCTTCTCCGACGGACTCCACAGCGGTTGAATCCACGGCATATAATCGGCCCTGATGACCCCTATTGCTTCCGTGGCCAGGTTGTCAGTGCCTTTGAACTCTGCATTTGTGTGGATGAATCGCGGGATGACCACAATGGCTATGCACAGTAACAGCAAGGCAATGTTTGTCATTAGCAAGTTTTTTTTCATTTACGCCTCCTTGTTTGAGAAAAACGGCAGCGCCCTGAGCTCTTCGGCGCTGTATGTGGACAATGCGTTAAAGACGATTAGCGTCAACAGCCCCTCACACACGGCCAGAGGTATCTGCGTAACGGCAAAGATGGCGAGGAACTTTACCGCCGATGCCGCAAATCCGCCATCCTTGGCCGGGAAGGCCAGGGCCATCTCCATTGCGGTGACGGCGTATGTGCATAGGTCTCCCAGGGTGGCGGCAAGAAAGACCCCCGTCCACTGTGGCAGTCGCAGGCGGTTTGACGCCCTGTACGTCAGCCAGGCGACCATTGGGCCGACTATCGCCATGGAGAGGACGTTTGCCCCCAGCGTGGAGATGCCCCCGTGTGCAAGCAGCAGTGCCTGAAACATCAACACGATGCTGCCCATGACCGTCATGGCGGTGGGGCCAAAGAGCATGGCGCCCAGCCCAACGCCCGTGGGGTGCGAACAACTGCCTGTGACGGAGGGGAGCTTCAGGGCAGAGAGGACAAACATAAATGCCCCGCACAGTCCAAGGAGCATCTTGAGGTTGGCTTTGTCGGCTACGGTTTTCTTTATTGACCTAAGTCCTATCACAAAAAACGGCACAGATACCCCATACCAAAACACGCACCACCAAAACGGCAAAAAACCCTCCATTATGTGCATGGCAAATGCAGGCGTGGGTACGAACACAAAGCACATAAAAAAGAAAAGAAGAATCGGGGGGCGTCTTGTGGCCGGGGTGCCCCACCCCCTCCGCCCCCCCCGTACCCCTCCCGCAAGGGGGCCAGCCCCCTTGACCCCATTATCTGCTGTCCTATTCATTTTAGTAATACCTCAATATTTCCAGCGATCTCTCAATGCGGTTGACAAAGCACCTGCGGACGTCTTCATAAAAGCCTAGGGCCTTTGTAAACGTGGCATCCATGTACTCGATTGTGGGGCAATCCACTGTGATGCCGTTTTGTTGGAGGTCGGCTTTAAAGCTGTCTTCTTTGCCCATGAGGTCTTTTTCTACGTGGATTCCGGCTACGTACATGAAGGGGATGATGCGTACCTTTTTGGGTACACCGGTATGTTGAATGTGAGCCATGAGTTTCCTTAGTGATCCCTGACGTTGGGGGATGCCATCCACGGTGGCCACGAACACGTTGTCGTATCGATTTTGGAGGTATGACTCCAGTGCGATGTAGAGGATGTTTGCGGGGTCTGCGCACAGCGGGGTGCCGTGTGCTACTACGAGGTTTATGCCGTCCTCTTTGGGCAGGAAGTCGGTTGCTATGGCGTCAAAGACCTCGTTGACGAAGTGCCATCTGTGCAACAGGCTCTCTCCGGCTGCCACCCGGATGCCCGGGAAGCCCAGACACGTCTCCATGAGTTCCTGGTACTCGGTGCCGGGGAATATCTGTAGTGGCTGGATGACGGCCCTCCTGTAGCCTTCTTCTTCAATCTTGGCAAGCGCTTGCAGAATGCCCGGATAGCCGGTTTTTTCCCTGATGATTTCGGAGGTGTATGCCCAGAGTATCCTGAGGCCATCGAAGCGTTCCTTCAGGACATTATCCAGCATGTCATAGACCACCCTGCCGTTGGTATTGGTTCCAAAGGCGGCAATGATAATAGCCGGGGCCTCTTTCAGGCCTCTTTTTTTAAACTTTCTCTCTTTCACGTATCCACCCGCGTGGCAAACTTTCTCTGCAACAGGTCTTCCGGCTTAGGGCATCAACGGTACGCTCTTACGCATCACGCTACCGTACACCTACTCACCCGCCTTCCCGACTAGGAGACACGGCCTCTGCTACAGTTCGATACGAACCATATCATAGCCGGGCGACCCTCTTTGCCAGTGGCTCTCACATTGGTTTAGCCCAATGAGCTATTGCCAATGCGTGGGCTTTCGTTCCCAATCACGGCTGCGGGGCAGCGGGAGATTCTCACTCCGTTGTCCCGTTGCAAGTCGTGTTGTAACATCAATACACAATTATAAACAATTCATTCGGTAAAATCAAGAGGGACAATTGCCTCATCTAAAATCTATACGAAACAACACCTGTGGTAGCGCTCCAGTCCGGCGTGGTCACATCGCTTGAGCACAGTAACAATGTCATACTACGAAAATATAAAAATGGCTTAAATGCGGGCAACCACGGTTGATTGTGGCGCTACCAGTCAGACTACTCAGGTCGAAAACCGTAATCCATCAATTGGTCAAAGGTGTATAGGCAGGTCTCAGGTAATTCCTCGGCGCTAATTCCCGTTTCATCTTCAAATGTGCGTTTGGCTAATATAAATCCTTTGCT
>NZ_JABXWD010000284.1 GCF_019173545.1 Candidatus Magnetobacterium casense
CCGGCGAAACCGCTGAGGTATATATTCATAGCTTTTGTTGTCTACGCGGGTCTCGAGATGATCGGGGTTTTTGACTGGATACGAGGGCTGTAGTTCTGAGGCACACGGAGTCCCACGCCGAGGCACTTTCAGCGGCCTACCACAGTATGCTGCAGACGGGTTTCAAGAACTCAAGCCGTGTAGAGTAAAGACAGATGAGGAGCAGTACCCCCAGAATTATCAATATTGTGGCACCCACCGGCCTGGAGTACTTCGCATACCGGTCACCCAATCTTGAAGTCAGAGCAAAAGCGGCCGTGCCGAAGATCACCAGGTCGTCGAGCATAAAGAACAAAACGTATAACAGAATGTAGCTATAGTGTTGCACATTGGTGAGACTGGCCAGCGAGAGGACCTGGGTGAACACTGCCGGGATCGCTGCGGAGCAAACGAACTCGACAGAGTTTACGGCAAAGGCCAGAGCTATGATCCCAATTATCGTCCCCAAGGTTATGGGGGAGGACACGATTCTCTGCACTTTGGTCATGGTCTTCTTTCGTGATTCCTCGCTGGTAACCTCACAGACAATGGCGCCTTTTGCTTTTACGACCTCCCTTATCTGCAGTATCCCGCCGCCCAGAGCCACGAGGCCGATGACAACCGTTATTGGTTTGACATAGCCAATGAACAAGAAAGCGTTGAGCCATGCTGTCATGAACAGGAAATAGAGGATTCCCGAAGCCAGAACAAAAGAGCCGACAATCAGCCATATTCTTCTTCTATCCCTCAAAGTCGCTACTATAGATATGAGGTAGACAAGCACCCACATGGCACAGGGGTTGAAGCCATCCACAGCCCCCAGAACCACCGCCAGAGCTGGAAGCGAATAAGCTGAGGGGTCGATTTCCCCTATAAGGGGCAATACAATTGTGTCTCGCGGCCCCTGCCCCGTTGGAGGTGGACAGTCCCCGGCCAGACATTGCTGCAAGGCTTCCTCAATGGCTGTGCCTGTGATTTCTTCGGATTCCCAACCGCCAAATACCTGGTTCTCGAAGATTGTCACGGGAAAGCCTGGGTCATATTCTATGCCCCGCTCTTCAAGCATCTGGGACAGCAAGGTCGTCCCTGCGGGTGTGGTGGCGTCGTGGCGGGTGATGTTAATCGCAAGGTATTCGCTTTCCAGCTTCTCATTGAATAACTCTTGTTCTTCACAGTGCGAACACCCCGGAAGATAGAAGAAATGGATCTCGAATCCATCGCCAGAGCTTGATGTTCCCTGACTCGTAAACCCGATCACGATTCCCAGGACAATCAGCGATATGATCAAGTATCTCTTGAAGCGGTCCCGAAAAGTGCGTTTCAGAAAATCGGCCAATCTGTGGTACATTGATAAATATAACCTCAAGATGACCCGCCCTGTCTAGGATTCCCCACGAGAAAGGTGGGCGGCGCACAGATTGCGGCTGGGAAAGGCATCCCTTTGCCGAGAGCTGCTTTCATTCTGAGCAGCCTGGGAACGTGCAGCTGTTGCAGCTCACCACCTGGAGAAGCAGGTTCTTAACGGCCTTGTTAACGCCATCGTAGGAAACCATCGCTGTGATAGTGATGTCAATGGTACCGGACGGGCTTGGGGCAGTCCAGGTAATCATGGAGCCTTCGCCAGAAATATTACCGCCCGTGCATGACCACTCATAAACCGATTCGCCGGGGCCTGCGACGACACACTCAATCTGATAATCATGTGCCTTCCCGACTTTGTATCCCCAGGGTTGTGTCTTCAGGTAGCAATGTTCTGCCGTGACAAGCAACTGGTCAATAGTCGGTGGTTGCTCTGTTGCCACGGTGATACCCAGGGTTCTCGTAGTCGAGGTACCATGGCCATCCCTGACCACAACTGTTATGTTGTATACAGCAACTTCCTGAGGAGCAGCCCAGATTACAGCTGCACCTGTGCCAGAGATATTACCCGCGCTGGCTATCCATTCGTAGCTCAGTTCGTCTCCATCAGAGTCCGAGGCATCGCAGGTCACATTGAGACTGCCCGAGGGAAGAGTCCAGACCGGGCTGGCTACCAGATTACTAATCGTTGGCGGATTATTGCGTTTTACGGTGACAGTCACATAATCAGTGGCTGCACCTCCGCGACTGTCGCTAATCAGGACTGTAATATTGTAAGAGCCCGTAGCGCCTGGAGCGGTCCAGGTAACCGTAGGTCCTTCTCCGCTTATGGCGCCTCCGTCAGCCGACCATCCATAGCTTAGTTGGTCGCCATCGGAGTCCGTAGCGTTGCAGACGATCTGGCATGTTCCCGAAGGAGCCACCCTCTCCGGCTCAGTCTTCAGACCCACGATAGCCGGCTGATGGTTGGCCAACATCGTGTCCAACAGGACCGCAACTACCACTGCTGCCACCACAATTCCTATGATTGCTGCCAATTTCCTTCTACTCATTAGTTTGCGTCTCCTAAATCTGATTTCTGTTCAAGCTCACATCAGAGCACCGTGTATATTATCACTTCTCCAAGATGGAGAAAACCACTACTACGTGGCGTTCATGCTTGGAGGTCTTGTCTCGGAGTACTACGGCCGTGGCTGGCATTAGCATTGGTCTGGCGATCTCATCAGAAGGTACACTCTGAGCAGGCCACCACCTCCAAAGTCACGCTCTTTCTGACCCAATTATTGAGAGCATCGAACACTTTTGCTGTGACCGTGATGGTAACCACCGCATCCGGAGCCGTCCAATTGATGACGGAACCCTGGCCATTAATCTCGCCACCTGTGCAGGACCATTCATAGGTCAGGTTGCCGCTCGTGTTCGAAGAGGCGACGCACTCGATACTGTAATTCTGCGCCCTCCCGACCTTGTATCCCTCGGCACTCACTTTCAAATACTTGTGGCTGGCAGTGACAATCAGGTCTTCAATTGTCGGCGGAGGACCGTTCGATGCAACCAGACTTATCGAGGCTGTGTGCTGCCCACCTTCGCCGTCCGTGATGTTGACTGCGATGTCATACATGCCAACTTGCTCGGGCGCAATCCAGTCAACAACGGCGCCGGTGCCGTCAATACTACCTCCATTCGTTGACCAATGATAAGTCAAGCCGCCTCCATCGGAACCTGAAATAACACAGGTCACCCCAATGCTACCCAGAGGAGCAATCCATTGCGACTCAGCCTCCAAACCGGCAATAAACCACGATGTGCACGATGAGCTCAATAGCAATGTGATTGCTGCGACTATCGCCAGGCATTTCAGCGTCCTCATGGTATCACCTGATATATTACCACTTTCTTCCTGAAAGTGCTGACAGCGAGGATGCCCACCAGAGATCGATGCCCGGCCTAGCACTATTGGATATCGGTGAGAGGAGTCATACTTGCGGCGGTTTTTTCGCACAGCACGATAATCTGGATTGCCGTGTCCGGTGCCGTCTCATTATGCAACCGGAATCACCCTTATTTCTTCCCCCACTCCAACGCCCAGGAAATCGCAAGCGCTCCCATCTCTTAGCGATACCTCAAGGTAGCCGCTGCTACCCGCGACAGCCACTACCCCTTCTTTCTGCGCGTAATAGTCGCTGATGCCCTGGATGCGTTGCCCGGCCACCTCAACCACGACGTTTTTCCCGGGCAGACTGCTGTTCCTGATATTTGCTATCAGGTTGCCAAAGCGATCTATGTGCAGGACCTGACCAACCAGATTACCGTCCGGGTCAAGCGACGGCCTCGGTACGGGAAGAACGTGCAGAGAGTTAATTTTCTCCCCAAATTCATAAAGCGAAATCCCGAGAGAAAGGCCGGCCGCCACCGGGGCAAAGACATCTCTTCCGTGGAAGGTAGGACTTACCGGATGACGCCAGAAGCGCGGATCGGTAATGGCCGCAGCCTCAAGGCCAGCCTTAAATACTATCTCCGTAAGACCGTGACTCTGTTCCATTACTGGGCCACCTTCAACGGAAAACAAATCATCAATTACGTAGCTGAGGATGCCATTATCGGGGGCCACGAACATGGCCGAAGGCGTTTTCAGTATTATTCCCCGGCGCTCGCTGCCTACGCCAGGGTCAACAATAGCCAGGTGAACTGTTTGCTTCGGGAAGTAGCGATAAGCAGAATTGAGTATGAAAGCAGCCTGAAGTATGTCCTGCGGCTTGATAGAGTGACTGACATCCACGATACTGGCTTCAGGGTTGATGTTCAGGATGGCGCCTTTTACGGCGGCAACGTAGGCATCATCGTACCCGAAGTCGGTGGTCAGAGTTATTATGAAACTCATCTATGGATACTATGACTGTGCGGCGATCAGAGTGGCCAGAACCACAAGCACGATGACCAGGACTATGGTCAGTTTGAAAAGGGTGCTTTCTATCCCTCGCCGGGTGCGATAGACCGAGTCGGCCTGTCCGAAGATACCCCCTATGCCTCCACCGCGCAATTGGAATAGTACACTGGCAATCAAGGCTGCTGAAACCAGTATCTGGGCGACCAAAAGATAAGTAGGCAATTCATTTACCTCCTAGCTCCTGAATAATAATCTCTCTCACCTTGCCCGGATTAGCTCGTCCCCTGGTGGCTTTCATGACCTGACCTACGATAAAAGTCAAGGATTGCTGCTTGCCGGCCACATAGTCCGCTGCTGCCCCGGGGTTATCAGCTATCACCTGCTTCACTGTTTCCCTTATTTCACCGGCATCGCTAATCTGGCCGAGTTTCTTTTCTCTGACAATACCGCTGGCTTCCT
>NZ_JABXWD010000285.1 GCF_019173545.1 Candidatus Magnetobacterium casense
CTCCCCTTGCGGGGGGTTCTGAAGGGGGCCAGGAGCGCATTGAGCCGGGGGGCGCTGCCCCCTCCTGGAGCGACAAAGAAGCGGAGGGGGTGGGGCACCCCGGCCACAAACCGCCCCTTTCTTTCTTGTATGCAGGCAATTTTGATACCCGAAAAAACTCGAATCCGAATCAGTATATAGATTTTTACGTGAGGCAACACATCCCCTTATAGTTGCACAGTTAAATGGCGCTTCCAAAAAGAGGCGAGTTTCTGGTAAAATTAAGACATGCATTTATTGGGCTTTACATGTCAAAGTTAATCATAGAAAATAGCCTGTGTGGCAGGCTTATTGCCGAAAATATGGATGGTGGCGCCGTGGTTACAATATATTTGCCCGTTCAGCCTTAAAACACCCACACGTATTAAAGACTCAGGAGGGTACAATGAACGAACAGACGGAACAGATAAAGAGGGACGTAGTGTTGGTGGTTGATGACACACCGGACAACCTTACGCTGATGAGCGGTCTCTTAAAGGACAAGTACAAGGTCAAGGTGGCCAACTCTGGTGAGCGGGCACTGAAGATAGCCAACTCCGATTCTCCCCCTGACCTTATTCTGCTTGATATAATGATGCCGGAGATGGACGGCTATGAGGTGCTGCGGAGGTTGAAGACCAGTCCGGCCACGGGTGACATACCGGTGATCTTCCTCACGGCCAAGGCCGAAGTCGAGGATGAACGTCTGGGGCTTTCCCTGGGGGCCGTTGACTATATCACCAAGCCAATCAGCCCGCCCATTGTGATGGCGCGTGTGGGCAATCACCTGCAACTGAAGGCGATGCGCGATTTTCTGAGGCAAAAGAACGAGTTCCTCGAACAAGAGGTCAGGCGTCGTACCGAAGAGATTACGGCCATCCAGGATGTCACGGTGCTTGCCCTTGGCTCCCTTGCCGAAACACGCGACAGCGACACCGGCAACCACATCCGCCGCACGCAGCACTATGTCATCGCCCTGGCCAATCACCTCCGTACAAACTCGCGCTTTGGGTGGTTTCTGACCGACAAGAACATCGTGTCGCTATTTAAGACCGCCCCGCTGCACGACATCGGCAAGGTGGGTATCCCCGACAACGTCCTGCTAAAACCAGGAAAGCTCGACGACAACGAGTTTGCCGTCATGAAGACACACACGGTCCTGGGCAAGAAGGCCATAGAGGACGCAGAGCAGAGGTTGGGTACGGAGGTGGAGTTCCTGCGTTTTGCCAAGGAGATCGCCCTGTCGCACCATGAGAGGTGGGATGGCGCTGGGTATCCAGAGGGCCTCTCCGGCGATGACATCCCCATCCTGGCAAGGATCATGGCCGTTGCCGACGTCTATGATGCACTGATCTGCAAGCGTGTGTACAAGACCCCAATGACACACGAACAGGCAAAGAATATTATCGTCCAGGGAAAGGGGACGCAGTTTGACCCCGATGTGGTGGATGCCTTTGTGGCACAGGAGGAGGCGTTTATAAAAATCGCCAGGCAATTTAGCGACAAGTAAGTAAGGGCACGGACAAGGTTTACACTTTTTTCTATAACAGGAATTTATGAGATTTTTAAGAAAGGTTATATGACGACATCACACGAAATAAACATTGACAGGGCCATCAAGCTGCTCGTTGAGAGTCATGAGCTGGATGACCACATTGAACTGCGGCTGTCCTTGCAGGACCAGCGCAAGTGCCTCCTGCACTGGGGACTGTGTGCCAACAGATTGGCCAAGTGGCAGGTGCCACCGGAGACTTACTGGCCGCAACAGAGCGTACCGTTTCAGCACACGGCCATACAAAGCCCCTTTCAACCCAACCACTCCGGGGGCAAACTTACCATCAGGATTGCCAGGGACATGGGGTTTAGTGTCCTGTCCTTTGTCCTGTTCTTCCCCGAGGAAAACCGCTGGGATAACAACCACGGCAAGAACTATCAGGTCCCCTTCGTATCGCACACTCAAACGGAGTCCGCACTCAAGGACGAAGGGCTCTTACATATCGCCGAGCGGATCATAAACGGCGAAATGGGCAACCACTCCTGGACCCTCATGCACAGGTTCAACCTCTGCCATGACCTCTGTGACGGCCTGCGCGGGGTGGGGTTTAGCCTGCTCTTTGTCTGGCTGCGCTACTCGTTCCTCCGACAACTGGACTGGCAACGCAACTACAACACCCAACCCAGAGAACTCAGTCACTCCGTTGAACGTCTGACACTCAAATTGGCAGAGAAATTCATAAACGAACCAGACCTGCACGAAATCATCGCCCTGATGATGACCACCCTCGGCGCCGGCGGAGACGGACAACGCATTCGTGACGAAATCCTCCAGATCATGCACCGGCACAGGATAAAAGAAGTCACGGGACACTTCCTCGAAGAATGGCACCAAAAGCTACATAACAACACAACCGCCGATGACATCGCCATCTGTGAGGCATACATACAGTTCCTCCACAGCAACGGCAACCACGACGTGTTCTACTCCACGCTCATGGCAGCCGGGATCAACAGGGAAAGGCTTGCCGCCTTTGAACGCCCCATCAAAACCCCCCCGGACTTCGTACCACACCTCAAGGATGCCCTGCTGCACGACTTTGGCAATTACCTCAACATCCTCAAGGCCGTTCACTCAGGCACAGACCTCTACAGGGCAACCAATGCAGCCCTGTACCTCTTTGACCATAACACCCAACACAAACTACGCTCCATCCTGCACAACAGGGAACTGTCACTGTTTAGTGTCGCCTCTGCCATCACGGAGGTGTGCAGAGAGATCGCCATGCGTCTGAATTCCGAGCGAGACCGCAAACGGGTCAGAGACCTGCTCTTTCTGTCCCTGGCTCTGGAGGAACACCTCCGGATACTGATAGAGCGAAACGTAAACCAACACATGGGCGTAGAGGAGCTTACACGCCTGATTGCCGTAGTGGTCGAAAACATCCTCCTTACCAATACAACCGATGAACTCAGGGCCTGCTCCGGATACCTTGGCAAGTTGTCGTTTCAGGACAACGAGGGGTCAGCGACCCCTGGCTCAATGTGGCGGTATCACTGCCTTGCCATCCTGGAACGCCTCAAACGTCTCCTGGGCGGCTTCATTGACAGATACTACAGGATGTTTCACGACAACGCCCAGTTCCTCGGCAAGGCCTTTAACGCCGACTCCTGGACGGTTAACCTCTTTACGGAAGAAGTCATACGCACCCGCCTGATCTTTGCCCTGTCGTTGCTGTTGCAGTACCTGGAAACGGCACTACTGAAGCAGGGCATACTTCCACAGTGGCAGGTCATCAGCCGACACAATGCCGTTGGCACGGTGGAAGTCGTTGACACCTTGCACAGGGTCACACACTCGACCTTTAATACATCCACGATTATAATAACCGACAAGGTGGTAGGGGACGAGGAGATTCCAAAGGGGGTAACGGCCATTATATCGGCCAATAACATAGATGTTGTCTCCCACCTCGGGGTCAGGGCACGAAACGGTGCGGTACTCTTTGCCACCTGCTACAATAAAGACGTCATAGAGCGTCTGAAGTCGTTTAAGGGGCGTTGTCTAAGCCTCCTGGTTACGGCTGCCGGAGAGGTATTATTTGAGGATACAGCGACACCGGATGTCACCTCTGCACAACGCCCGGAGGCACGCCAAAAGATATCGCTGACTCCACGCAATAACGCCTTTGAGACATACGCCCTGACATCGGATCAATTCAGCGCCACAACGGCAGGCCTCAAGTCCAACAACCTCGCAGCGCTCAGGGACAAACTCCCCAACTGGATACACACACCGGCATCTGTGGTGATACCCTTTGGCATATTCGATCACCTGATGCAACTGTCCGTCAATGCCGACGTCAAGCGGCTCTACGACGACCAGGTGAGCGCCCTGGCGACAACAGACCAGGGGGTAACGGCAGCCCTGGACGCCATCAAGCAAACCATCATGTCGTTAAACCCACCCGATGCCCTCTTTCAGGCGCTCTCTGATGCGATGCAGCGAGAGGGGATATCGCCTCCCGACAATTGGAGCGAAGGATGGCGTTGTATCAAGCAGGTCTATGCCTCCGCATGGAATGAGCGCGCATACCTCAGCCGCAAAAACATGGGCATCCCGCATGAGGGACTCTCCATGGCCGTCCTCATCCAGCGGGTTATCGAGGCAGAGTACGCATTTGTCATCCACACGCTAAACCCCATAAACAACAGCAGAGATGAGCTATACGCCGAAGTCGTCCTGGGGCTTGGCGAAACGCTGGTGGGCAACTTTCCAGGCAGGGCGTTGAGCTTTACCTGCAACAAGACAGACAAGACCCTGTCGCCCATCTTTTACCCAAGCAAGGGGGTAGGGCTGTATGGAGGCGGGCTGATATTTCGCTCCGACACAAACGCTGAAGACCTCATGGGGTATGCCGGGGCGGGACTGTATGACAGCATCCTGTTACCGGCATCCAGGGAGGTCGTCCTCAACTATGCCGATGAAGCCCTGTTGTGGGATAAGTCTTTACAGGCAGGGTTAATGCGTGCCATTGCAGAGACAGGCATTGCAATTGAAAACATCACCGGCTCGCCACAGGACATAGAGGGTGTCTATTGCAAGGGTACATACTACGTTGTCCAGAGCCGCGCTCAGATGTGATAGCAATACAAAGAAAGAGGGGGGGGGGGGGGGGGGGGGGGGG
>NZ_JABXWD010000286.1 GCF_019173545.1 Candidatus Magnetobacterium casense
AGGAATGACAAACTTGGAAAAAGCCTGTAACTGTCATTCCTGCGAAAGCAGGAATCCATGCCTTTAAACCATGAAATTAATTTTACCATGCTTTTTAAAGAGGATACCTATATGTTTCGTTGCATTGTGGAGGCCACTTGTATGTAAAAACCGCCATTGTCATCTTCTGTAAAATCATAAGCCATTATCAGTCTGTCAATGTCTGAAAACTCAGTTAATTTTCTGTTGATCATAAATGCAAATAACTCACGTGCAGCAATTTTATCTTTTTTGGTGGTTGTATATTCTTTCACCAGTGCTTCTAATGTTTCCTTCTGTTTATCGTCTGGTAAAAAACTGGCATTCCAGAAAATCAGCGATAGATCAAGAGCTTTTTTCGTTTCTTCAGTTGTTTTTGTAGTCACCAAAAGTGGCTTGGCGTAGTCGAGAAGCACCCCTGACATTTTTTCTTGCTCACGAGATGTCTCTACTAATTGGGCATGTCGTGAACCATGCTTCTTTTTTATCTTTTTGGGCATATGTCAACCGTCCTTTATTTATCTGTATACAACTATAATAACAAATCATGACGGCTAAAATAAACCCTACCACATTTACGTAGTTTTTTGCTAAACTATTATTTCGGATGTTTAAGGAAATCATGAGAGCTAACATAAGGCAGTTGAGGCCTTACAGTGCGGTTGAAATACCCTGCCGTATCAAGCTCGACGCCAACGAGGCCCCTTACGGCCTTGTTCCGGGGCCGATAGCGGTTGACACCAATCGCTACCCCGATCCTGAGGCCAGGGAGCTTCGCAACCACCTTGCACACACCCTGAACGTCGATGCCGAAAACATACTCCTGGGCAACGGCTCTGACGAGGTCATCTATCACCTGATAACGTCCCTGGGCGGACCAGTCCTCTATCCGATGCCAACGTTTGTCATGTACGGCATCATTGCCCAGACCCTCGGAGAGACCTCCGTAGCAGTGCCGCTGGGCGATGACTTCGACCTCGATACCAACGCAATGACTGAGGCCATCAGGAGGCACAACCCCAAGGTGATATTTATGAGCTCTCCCAACAATCCGACGGGAAACTCCTTTAATCGGGAAACCATACTTGAGATATTGAGCCTGTCACGTGGGATCGTGGTAATTGACGAAGCCTACCAGCCCTACTCACCAAGACCGAGCGTTGTCCCTATGATATCACGTTATAATAATCTCTATGTAATGCGGACTCTCAGCAAGGTGGGACTTGCTGCGTTGCGGGTTGGGTTTCTTGTGGGAGCGGCGGAGGGGATCGAGGAGTTAAACAAGGTGCGGTTGCCCTACAACGTCAATGCCCTGTCGCAGCGGATGGCGCTCATGGCCCTGCAGGATGGCAGGCTGACAGAGCAAAACACCAAGACTGTAATAGCAGAAAGACAGCGGCTATTTGAAGGACTCTCACGCCTCGACGGTATAACAGCCTATCCCTCCGATGCCAACTTCATCCTGATAAAAACAGCCAATGCAAAAACGCTCCACCAGAGGCTGCTGCAATCCGGCATCCTGCTCAAGGACATGACAAGCGCCCTGGAAAACTGTCTGCGCATCACCATCGGAAGGCCCGAGGAAAACACCGAGCTGCTCAAGGCAATGGCAGAAGCCAGAGGGACAACTCTGTGATTAAATCATTTGGCCAGCTTGAAGTTACCATCTGCAAAGACATCTATATATCTCTCCGTGACTACCTTGGACACTACAGATAACAACAACACACCATCCTCCGCCTCTTTTACGTCATACTTCAGAACCACTTTGTTAACATCTGCGAATTCTATGAATTTTCGCTGGATCATGCCCATGAACGCCTGGAGCAAAGTGAATCTGTTGTATTCGACACTGTCATCTGCCACAATTTTCCGCATTGCCTCTGATTGATCCTCTTCCGGCAAAAAGCTGGCATTCCAAAACATGATCGATAGATTCAAGGCGCGCCTTCTCTGCACAAAGTTCTTTCCTTTCTCTACCATTGGCATGGCGTACTCAATGATTATACCTGCAAATTCCTCATCGTATTCATCAGAGGGCCCCATTGACGTGGTCTGTTGTGAGTCGTGTTTCTTTTTTATCTTTTTGGGCATATGCCAAACCTCCTTTAATTTTTAGCTACACTAATATTTTAACAGATCAAGATAACTAACGACAATAGAGGGTAGCGCTCCAGTCCGGCGTGGTTACATCGCTTAAGTACAGTAACAATGCCATACTACGAAAACATAAAAGCGGCTTAAATCCTGGCAACCACGGTTGATTTTGATGCTACCTCCAATTGCCTTTGCCGCTGATTTTGCATAATTCATCCTGACTATGTTATCCTTGTAGGCATATATTTAAGATTATCAAGGAGGTAGCGGCGATGTTTCTTCTATTGCTGGAAGTGAGGGTGTTTATTGTCCTGGTAATGGTTGCAATTGCATGGTTGGTCTTTCCTAGTCTTGGAGGGACGGCATATGCGGTCACCGTCAATCTGTCGCGTACGGGTCAGACAAAGGTCTACGCCGGGCGTGATGACGGAGCGCTAAAGGCCGGTGTGATCTGGCCGGAACCGCGGTTTAATATCAACACCAATGGTACGGTGACGGATACTCTGACGGGATTGGTGTGGTCTCAGGACACCTGCACTCCAGCAACGAATACGTGTACGGGTAGCGACAGGAACTGGCAAACGGCACTTGAGTACATAGGCTGCCTAAACGGGGCAAAGTATCTCGGCTACAACGACTGGCGAATGGCAAATGTCAACGAGCTGGAGAGCCTTACCAACGCACAGGAGGCCGTGCAATCCACATGGCTGACTTCGCAGGGGTTTACGCACGTAAGGTCTGACAACTACTGGTCTTCTACCACCAGCGCCAGCGATACATCACATGCGTGGCTTGTCAGCACGGTTGATGGCGTCATCCACACCGGTGCCAAGAGTTCCAGGCTGTGTGTGTGGCCGGTGCGTGCGGGGCAGAGTGGAGCATTTGGAGATGCCTTTGTCTGGTCTACCGGACAAACCACCAGCTACGGTACGGGTGATGATGGTGCGTTAAAGGCTAGTGCGACATGGCCAAACCCACGTTTTACGGATGACAATGATGGCGCCGTTACGGACAATCTCACGGGACTTGTCTGGTCTAAAGACGCCAATACACCGGCAACAGGTACATGTACGGGCAGCGACAGGAGCTGGCAGGCGGCCATTGATTACGTGGCCTGCTTAAACGGCGCCAACTACCTTGGCTACAACGACTGGCGACTGCCAAACAAGAAGGAACTTGTAAGCCTGGTTGACCGTGGAAGGCTCAATCCGGCGCTTGCATCGGGCAATCCTTTTACAAACGTCAAGGCAACCAACTCTTATTGGTCATCCACCAGCAGCGCTAACAGTTCATACCTTGCATGGCTTGTCAACATTGGCAATGGCAGTGTTCCGGGCACTTCAAAGTATTCCGGTTATCGAGTGTGGCCGGTGCGTGGTGGTTGGGTGTACAAGAATACGCCGGACTTCAACGGGGATGGCAGTGGTGATGTCCTGTGGCGGGATGCTGCAACGGGTGATATAGCCATGTGGTTCATGAGTGGGGCAACTATAACCAGTGGCAACTATGTCGTCAAGGGTGTGCCTGCAGATTGGGAGACCAAAGGCACGGGTGACTTCAATGGTGACGGCAGGAGTGACGTCCTCTGGCAAAACACAAATAATGGGGATGTCTACATTTGGCTGATGGATGGCGCCACGGTAACGGGTGGTGATTTTGCCGCACACGCAATGCCAAAGGAGTGGCAAATCAGGGCAACCGGTGACTTCAATGGCGATGGCAAGAGCGACACCCTCTGGCAAAACACCTCAACGGGTGACACCTACATATGGTTAATGGATGGGGCAACGATAAAAGGCGGAGGTTTTGCGGCAAAGGCGATCCCGTCACAGTGGCATATCAAGGCCGTCGGTGACCTCAACGGCGATGGCAAGGCGGATGTCCTTTGGCAGAATACCTCAACAGGTGACGTGGCCGGGTGGTTAATGAACGCTGCAAACATATCATCCGGAAACTATGTTGCCAGGGGTGTTCCGGGTAACTGGCAGATTAAAGCAGTTAGGGACCTCAATGCAGATGGCAAAGCGGATGTCGTATGGCAGGACCCGTCATCAGGCGATGTCTTTATCTGGCTCATGAGTGCTCTGGATATAGCCAGTGGCGGTTATGCGGCAGCCGGGGTTCCGCCTAACTGGCAGATTAAGACAACCGGAGATTATAACGGCGATGGTAAGAGCGACATCTTCTGGCAAGACTCCGCCACCGGAGACGTCTACATCTGGCTTATGAACGGCGTCGATATATCCGGTGGAGGTTATCCGGCAAAGGGAATCCCCAACAACTGGCGACCTGAATAAGCCGAAAATACAGGGTAATCGCATTTGATACCATTTGCAAAGACCAGTCCATCAGGGAGATGCATCCTGTGTGCAAATAGCTCATCCGCCGTAGTCAGGAGGGGGACAATAAGAAAAACCGCTATGCCGGAGAAGATGGCAAGTCCGACACAGACCTTCTTGATGGTCCTCCGCACGTATCCTCTTAAAAAAGCATGGTAAAATGGGGTCAAGGGGACTGGTCCCCTTGCGGGGGGTTCTGAAGGGGGGCGGAGCCGCCCCTTTCTTTCTTGCCTTAAAGTAT
>NZ_JABXWD010000287.1 GCF_019173545.1 Candidatus Magnetobacterium casense
GTGATCGTGAAACTCAGGGGGTTGCTTAAGAGATTGGGCAACAAGGAGGGGTTAGCGATTCTAAAGTCGGATGATGCGTATGAGGAAAAGATAGAAGCCCTCTTTCGCAATGTTTTTAAAAATGAGACTCCAACGATAATATATTTTGATGACTTTGAGCAGAACCTTGATCGTTACGGCAATGAACATTATTTAAAGGCTGATGCCATTGAAGTCATCCGTCTCTTTCTTGAGGCGGTTGACTGGACTGAGGGCAGGAGCAACGTTGTCATATCGAGCCGGTATCCATTCATCCTTGAACTTGGCGGTGAAAACCTGCCAGATAAGAAACTCTATGACATTGCGCTCATGTCCTTTTATGGCGCCGATTTGGGCAAGAAGATACGAGAGCTTGAATCTATCGCACAGAGCGAGCACGCTGCGTTGTATCTCAAATACGGCGGCGGCAATCCCCGGCTGCTGGAGTGGTTAAACGTCATCGCCAGGGACGAGGGCAAGTACGACCTGGCCGTCCTTGAGGCGAGGCTGCGGGGCAAGCAGGATGAGTTCATCCACGATTATCTTGCAGATGTGATCGCACAGACAGAGGGTGAGGGGTTCCACAAGTTCATTCAGAAGGCGGCGGTGTACGGGGAGCCTGTTGATGCGACGGCCCTTGAGGACTTTGGCGGTGATGGGTTCCTGGCCACAGGCGTTGACCTGACGTTGGTTGAGCGTGAAGACTTGAGTCGTGGTGAGTTTGTGTACTGGGTGACGCCCGTTATACGAGCAAGCATGTGGGGCAAGTTGACGGCTGCGGAACGGTTTGAGATGCACGGGCTGGCGTATCAGTGGTATGACGGTTGGATTGCAAAAGCCACGGCACCCAATTACAAGTACCTGGAGGAGGCCGTTTGTCACGCCCTTGAGGTGGGTAACATCCGTGGTGCGTGTCCTCATGCGCGTGCGTTGGGGGATTACTTTGACCGGATGGTCTTATATCGGCAGGGTCGGGCGATTATGGAAAAGGTCGCCGTAAGGGTCTCAGATGCGGTGGTGGATGAGGCCAAGGCAGCGAAAGATATAGCGGTCAGTCTTTTCCTTAATACGTATGCTACGTCATTGTGGAAGTTAGGAGATCAAAGGCAGGCGATTGCGTTTTACGAAAAATCACTTGATATCAGGCTGAAAGTCTATGGCGAAAGACATCCGGATGTGGCGACGACTTACAACAACCTCGCCTACGTATATAGTCACACAGGTGATCCTCAAAAGTCCGCCGAGTACACCGCAAAGGCCAAAGCGGCCCGGTCTTGAGGCCGTCGCTTTCCAGGCCTTGCTCCTGAGCAATCCTCCGAGCCAATTCCACATTGCAACGGAAGTTCCAGATTATAGGGTTCGAGTTATCGTATCCTCTTTATATTGCATGGTAAAAGAAAGAAGGAGGGCGGTTTACGGCAGGGGTGCCTCACCCCCTCCGCCCCCTCCTCAGACCTAATGCTGTTGACTTAAGGAAACATAGTGACTGTCTGAACCAGGATTGCACAGATTAAAGGATTTACAGGAAAAAAACACGAAACCTTCTTAACATAATCCTGATAATCTCTTAATCCGTTAAATCGTGGTTCAGACATCTTTATGCTTAAGTCAACAGCGTTACTCCTCAGACCTCCCCTGCAAGGGGGCCAGCCCCCCACTGAGCCGGGGGTCGCTGACCCCTTGACCCCATTTTACCATGCTTTTTTTAGAGGATACCATGCTGGATTGCTGTAACGGCAAAAATCACAGCCGGTTAAGCCTTAGGCTCCTCTGAGGTATATCCACAGGTCATCCACGGAGGCAGACTTCCGTAGCAGCGCCTTAAATGCCTGCAATTGCTCTATGCTCTCAAGGGTTCTGACTCTGTCCATAAGTGCGGTTGCCTCATCTGCGTACTTGATCTCAAGCATCCCTTCTATTCCCTCTATCAACCCTGTACGTTGGCCCTCTACAATGCCCTCGAGTCTGCCTTCGATCCTGCCTTCGATCTTGCCTTCGTCAAACGAATTTTCAAGCGCACCCCTTTCATCCTGTAATCTCATCTGCCAATATTCATACACTTCAAATTCTTTCTTGCTCCAGGTACCCTCATTTGCTATCTCATAGGCCTCCTTTATCTCAACAAAATCGGCACTTTTAGGCACCATCTCCAGTGAATACGCATTCTTGATGAAATATACCCACTTCTCTACGATGCTATCTACCTCATCCTCTGTCTTTGTGAACTTGGGCAGCTCTATAAAATTGAACTCAAAGTCTTTCAACTCCTGATTAAGCGTATCCGTGTTTAGTATCATATGCCTTGTTAAATAATTATCGCCATTGAATATCTTAAAATCCACGATACCTATATATATCACCTGATTAAGTACATGATAGTCATCTCCCTTACCCAACTGGGCAATATATGCCTTACTCGTATAATAAAGCACCCGTTTTTCAAATCCCTTTTGCTTTTGTACCTGTATCTCCACTATAAACGTTACGCCGCTCTTGTCTACCGCCTTGATATCCAGTATAGTTTCTTTAAGGCCCTCCATCTTGGGCATCTGATAGGGATTAAGTATCTCTATGTCACCGATCTCTCTATCCCCACGGAGGTCCAGCACGGCGTTTAAAAAAGATACCAGTATCTCTTTCTTGCGTTCGTTGCCAAATATCTTCTTAAAGGCTATATCACTTTTTACGTCAACAAATCTCATAGTTTATTCTAACACATGTTCATATCTTTATGTGCATAAAATCAGATGGGAACAGAGTCGCTCCCTCTTCTTTACGCCAGAGCAACGTTACTTTGTATCCTCTTAAAAAAGCATGGTAAAATGGGGTCAAGGGGGCTGGCCCCCTTGCAGGGGAGGTCTGAGGAGGGGGCGGAGCCGCCCTCCTTTTTTCTTTTACCATGAAATATAAAGAGCAACGTTACTTTGTATCCTCCAACATGTCCCTGGAGAAGACGTATGCCCTGTTGCGGCCATCGGCCTTTGCCTTGTACATGGCAACGTCGGCGTATTTGACGCACTGCCAGAAGTTATCCGCGTGTGTAGGGAATTCGCTTATACCGATGCTTACGGTCTTTTTCAGCACGCCCGATGGGTGTTCAACGGCGGTGTGTTCTACCGTTTTGCGTATTTTTTCAGCCACATCCAGCGCCCCCGTGCCGGAGACGTCAACCAGGATGACCAGAATCTCCTCGCCGCCGTAGCGCACCACGATGTCGGACTCCCGCACAGCATCTTTTATCAATCCGGCAACTGTCCTTAGGACGATATCGCCCGCGTCATGGCCAAAGGTGTCGTTGACCTGCTTGAAGTGGTCTATGTCAAGCATCAGGATGCCCAGGTTTGTCTTTCTCCTGAGCGCCTGGGCACTGAACTTAGGGCCTGTCTCCTGGATATATCTCCTGTTGTAGAGCTTTGTCAACTGGTCAACCAACGATTGCTCCCGCAGTAACTCCATGAACGTCTTTGCCTCGATGACCGACTCCCCTTCCTGCAGGTAGCTCTTGACGTAGGGGATCACGGAGTGCAAACGCCCGGAATCCCCGACAGGGTAGATCAACTGGATGACATAACCAACCCGTCCGCCCACATACAGCGGAATGCAGTAGTGACACGGCCTGACGTTGCCTATGATCAGCGGCGGCGTAAAGCTCAGACATATGGATGTAAACTCCCCCGAGTCCACGATACCGCCCGTCCTCTTTGCCCTGCACTCATTGGTGTTGGTCAATATTTCTTCGTTGCAATAACAATTCCAGTCCTGAGAGTCTCCGGTACCGGGAAGCCCCTGTGAGAGACCCTCGGCAGAGAGGATTGACATTACATCATGCTCGTTATCGATTTCGTAGATACAGAACGTTGTAATGTCCATCTCTGTGAGTATCTGCTGAAACCTTAGAAATATGTCAAACTTACTGGTGTCCTTTTCAATTGTCCGCTTGAAGTAGTATACCTTGACAAGGCTGTCAACCGTGTTTACCGTATCCGTTATGGCATTGCCGCTTTTTGATACCTCATAGCCTATCAGCAGCGATACCCTGCTGCTTATGGCGGAGAGCGTCTGTGAGAGGTTGGCGCTCATGTGGTTAAAGCCATCTGCCACATCGCCGGCCTCATCCCTCAGCGGGACGTCAATGGATTCACTGAAGTCACCGTACTGTGCCCGCTGAAAGCCACTCCTGAGACGCTGAAACAGTTCCGTGTACGGCTTAAAAAAGACGTAGATCAGGTACAACGTTCCGAGCGAAAAGATCAGCGATATGGTAACCATATAATACATGGAAAATATCCCCTGTTGTTTCTGCTTTGACAAGTCCATTACCAGGGATATGGCGCCGAGCAGTTCACCCTCTATTGCCTGATGACAGGTGATACACCTGGCCTTCTGGTCCGATACCGCCTTATAGGGTATCACCAGGGCATACTCGACTTCCGTGGCAAATAAACTATCCTTCAGATCGTCTCTTTGCTCCCCTTTCTGCAGTGCCTCAGACTCCAGCGCAGACAACGACTGTCCCTTTACCACAGACTCTCCAAACTGTTTGATAACACTTGTCCCCCTCAGTATCTTTAACTCTTTTAATCCATATGCGTACTTGAGTCTGTCCAAAAACACGTCCCGCTTGTCGTAGACCCCCAGGACCATAAACGATGTGATGGCATCCCTTGTC
>NZ_JABXWD010000288.1 GCF_019173545.1 Candidatus Magnetobacterium casense
TGACCTGGCCAAAGACAGAGACAAACTCACCATCTCTATGGTCTATCAGTTCTAAGGGAGGCCATGCAAGGGCTAGCAGAATTATCAACCGACCTTGATTTAACGGAAATAATCAATGGAGAAAGGATTATGCCACCTAGCCCTTTTGGTAAACATCAGAGGATTAGCCAGAGAATAAATCACGCAATTTATACGTTTGTAACGGCAAAGAAAATAGGCGAGGTCTATTATTCCCCTCTTGACGTCATACTTGAAGAAGGCGTCAACAGATTACAACCGGACCTGTTGTTTATCAGCAACGAAAACATCGCTATCTTCCAGGATTGGGTCAGAGGGGTGCCCGACATGGTATGTGAGATAGTGTCAAAGGGGACATCGGCAAAAGATATGATAACAAAGAGGGATATATACCAACGATACGGTGTCCCTGAATATTGGATCGTAATCCCCGAGTTGGAGATGATAGAAATATTAACCCTCAAAGACAGCAGATATGAGCTGTTTTCGTATGCCGAGTGTTCCGGCGTGGTTAAGTCCAGGGTAATGGATGGCCTGGAGATTGACATTGAAGCAATTTTCAGGACTTGACAACGGACACCAGGAGTGTTTATGTGTGCATTAAGAGAGATGATAGTGTGTCTGTTCAACAGGGCAACGGTAACACTGTTGGGCGTTTTCTTTGTATTGTGCGGGGTACTGGATTCTTATGCCGTTGCGGGTTCCGTTTCGGCGCTGATGACTTACGAAAAGGGTGTCAGCGCCCTCAAAGACGGCAACTGCAACCGCTCCATCATGTACTTCAACAAGGCCATAGGACTCGACCCCAAGGACAAAACCCTCCGGATCGGAATGTATGACTTCGAATATACCCCTAACAGCAAACTCTCCGAGCTGCAAGGACAATGTCCGTCAGCAATCAACACCACGGTTGACATGTCAGAGGGCAATCAATCCAAGCAATCCACCACGGAACCTTTACCTCTGCCGGTCCCTCCCGTTACACCGCCAGGAGCCGATGTCCAGCAGGGGGTTGAACTTAAAATACGCCCTCCCGCTGCAGGAGACATTCAGGGAGTCTTTGATGAAAGCCTCCGAATCGACATCAATGAACAACCGTTGACTATAGCCAAAAACGGCAGTTTTTCTTCCGTGATTGTGCTAAAACCGCAAAAAATGAACCTCTTGTTAAAAGCAAATCGGGTGAGGGAAAAAAAGACCCCCTCCGTTGAATTCCCCCTGACATCGCTTGGACTCTCCGCAGAGACCATGACTAAGGACAACCTCTCACACGCCACCCTCTCTGTCTCAGGCAACGTCGCCTACGTCGGCATAGAGAGAGACGAAGTACAGGTGACTATTGACCACTCTGCACTGTCCTTTGGGCAGGGTATCAAGGTGGAATCCAATCTGCCGGTAACCTTTAAGCTAAGGTTTTGATTGGACCCGTGTGACATCAGTATCAAAAATAATATTATTTTGAACGCTTTATGAAGATAAAGGGTTATTTAAATAGAGACATTATGTCTCTGCTCATTAAAATAGCTATTATTGCGGCGTTACTTTTTTTTATCATATCTCAGTTTAACATCTCAGCCAAACGTACAATCCGCCTGGGTGTATCGGAGGCAAGGGCGGCAGAGAAATGCAAGACCATTGGTATGTTTACAACCTGCGAGCCAACCCCTACGACACCGCCGCCGCCAACACCGGAGCCAACGCCGGTTCGCACACCCAAGCCAACGCCAGAACCAACTCCTGTGCCAACTCCAAAACCTACGCCCGTGCCTACGCCAGCGCCTACTCCAAAACCTACGCCTGTGCCTACCCCTGTGCCCACGCCAGTGTCTACTGTAAAACCGACACTCACACATACGCCTGAGTCAACGCCGGTACCAACTCCTGCTCACACGTCAAAACCCACGCGCACGCCCAAACCTACGCCTGCTCAAAAAACTGTTCATGAGAAAAAAGCTCCACCTGCGCTAAGACTTACACTGACCGGTATCTCTGATGGCGCCAGCACTACAGATGAGACTATCAGCATCACGGGCAGTGTCAACACCGATGAACTGAAGATACAGGTCAGTGTCAACAACGACCCCGTACAGACGGACAGCAAGGGTAACTTCAGCCATGCAGTTAAGCTGGAGACCGGCAAGAATAAGCTCACGGTTACTGCCAGGGACGATTCCGGTCGTGTTGAGACCAAAACATACGTGATTGTCAGAAAAGAGAAGATGCCTCTGAAGATATCGCTGCAATTCCCTGACGAGGACAAGGCAACGCTACATTCAAAACCCGATGAGACAACTCTCAGGGGTAAGATCGAAGGAGGCGTAGGCCAGGTTGTCCTAACCGTCGGCAAACACAACGTCAGCGTCAATAAAGACGGTTCGTTTGCAACCACGGTGACTCTCAAACCTGGCAGAAACGTAATCGACATCGAAGTCGTAGACAAAATGGGTAATCGGGATAAGCAGTCCTGGATTATCTACAACTGCTGTGACAAATTGAAATAACAACAGCAAAGGAGCCAATCAGTGACCAAAGAGCTGCAGATAGTCGGAGAGAGGACTCTCCACGTACAGGAAAGAGAGACAATCTATGATGCCTTAAAGCGCAACGGTGTCTACCTTGCCGCTCCATGCGGAGGTAAAGGCAGTTGTGGCAAGTGCAAGGTCAGGGTGCTGCAGGGGCAGTTCGAGGTCAAGGGCTATGGCAGACTCCAAAAGACGGAGATAGATGCCGGAATGGTCCTGGCCTGTCAGAGCACGCCATCCACTGCGCTTGTCATTGAGATACCCAAGGAGTCAAAGCTCGTACTTGGTGGCAGGATCGCCATAGCGGCATTCAAGGACCCCGCCGCATATCTGACCTCATACGGGGTGACGACAGACCCGTTGGTAAAGCGTCTGGCGCTTCAACTGCCACCACCCTCCATACAGGATAACATCAGCGACCTCGAAAGAGTCAAGCGAGCAGTCAGTGAGACATCGCTGACAATGAGCTATTCCTACGAACTCGTCTCAACCCTGCACGATGTCCTGCGAGAGGGTAACTGGAATGTCTCCCTGTCCTACAGCAAACTCAACGACGTATCGGCTGAGGCCCTGTCCCTGTTTCTGCCGGACAGATGCAAGCGCAAGTTTGGCCTGGCCATAGACATTGGCACGACCACCGTGGTTGTCTACCTGGTTGATTTCACAACCGGACAGGTGCTCGATATTGGTTCAACGTATAACTCACAGACCAGATACGGCGACGACGTCATAACCAGGATAGTCTATGCCACAGAGTCAAATGGCATGGGAGACCTCAGAGACGCCGTCGTTGGCGACATAAACACGATAGTCAGCTCGTTTATGGACAAACATGCCATATCGGGCTGCGAAATAGACGGGGCAGTGATTGCGGCCAACACCACCATGTCACAGATATTCTGGGGGCTTAATCCCGCATCCATCAGGGAAGACCCCTATATCCCAACGGTCAACATCTATCCGGTGTGGAAGGCACAGGCGGCAAGGCTCTCCATAAATCCGCAGTCACCGGTCTATACGTCTCCGGCAGTTGCCAGCTACGTTGGTGGCGATGTAGTGGCCGGGATACTGGCCTCAAAGTTGTACAAAAACCCCGAGTTGTCGCTGTTTATGGACATAGGCACAAATGCCGAAGTGGCCATTGGCAACAACGAGTGGATAATGACGGCGGCCTGTTCGGCTGGTCCGTGCTTTGAGGGCAGCGGCATAAGACACGGCATGAGGGCCACACCGGGGGCCATTGATTCGGTGAAGATCGACCCCGTCACGTTGGAACTCGGCTTTGGTGTCATAGACGGCGTTGCCCCTGTGGGAATCTGTGGATCGGGGATGATCGACGCAATCGTCGAAATGTATACAACCGGTATTATAAATCAAAAGGGCATATTTGTCCCCGACAAGTCACAGCGCATACGGCAGGGACAGGAGGGACTGGAGTTCGTCTTCCACCATGATCCGGTGCTGAAGAGGGATATTGTCCTTACGCAGGTCGATATTGAAAACCTGATCAGGGCAAAGGCCGCCATTTTTGCCGGTGTTTCGTTGTTGCTCAACGAGGTGGGGATGCCCCTTGAGGCCCTGGACAGGGTGTATATCGCTGGCGGATTTGGAAACTCCCTCAACGTGCCAAAGGCCATTATGCTTGGCATGTTGCCAGACCTTGAGCGTGACAAGTACGTATTCCTGGGCAACACCTCCATTATCGGCGCATATCTGGCACTCATGTCCGACGAACTCAGACGGGAACTGGAAGACATCGCATCAAAGATGACCTACGTCGAGCTTTCCGTCGTGGGCGGATACATGGACGAATACATCTCGGCAATGTTCATCCCCCATACCGACATGACAAGATTTCCCTCCGCCGTAACGTAAGTAAAAAGAGGGAAAAAAAGGGGTGGCTCCGCTTCTGGTAGCACCACAATCAACCGTGGTTACAAGGATTTAAGCCGCTTTTATACCTGTGTAATATGGCATTGTTGTTGTGCGTGAGCAACGTGACCACGTTTGAATGGAGTGCTACCAGAAGCGGAGCCACCCCTTTTTTTCCCTCTTTTTACTTACGTTACGGCGGAGGGAAATCTTGTCATGTCGGTATGGGGGATGAACA
>NZ_JABXWD010000289.1 GCF_019173545.1 Candidatus Magnetobacterium casense
AATGACATGGACGGGCCAAAGACGCCATTTGCTGTCATTCCCGCGAAAGCGGGAATCCATTTTTCAAGCCGCATAAAATGCCTGTTTAGGAAAAAGTGCGAAAGTATAGTTCTCAGAACAGCTCAACGTTGTCCCCCATTGAGTCTTCGTCGTCTTTCTTGCCCGATCCATCATCGCCCCACATGTCGGGTCCTGCGTCGGAGGGATGTGAGGCCTCCTCGCCGGCCAGGGCCATTTCGTGCATGATGCGCTCTGACTGCATGGTGTAGCGTTTTAGCATGTCAGTCAGGTCGGGGGCATACTCTATGTCGTTTTCATCATGCTCGGGGATCGTTGCGGTTATATCGGCAATTAATTGCTCTATGGCGCCAATGACGTTTGACAGGCGCTCTTTTGTGATCTTTTCAAAAGTGATACCTGCTACGACCTTTTCTATCTCCGTTTTGAGTTTTTTTGTACCCTTTGATATTTCGTTCATTGATCTGATGAGCTGCTTGTCACTTGCAAGCAGTTCGCTAATGGCCACTCTGGTCTGTTTGGTCAGTTGTACGGAGGACTCCACCTGTTGGGTCAGATGAGTGCTCAGGGTGCCCTTGAAGTCCGACGTCATTGCCAGTATGGCGTTTATGATGGCGGTGCCATCGGCGATCTTGCCCTTGGCGTTGGTGGAGAGTTTGCTGATCTCCTCAGCCAACACGTTGAGGCCCTTGGCGCTTGTCCCGATGCGTGACACCTTGATTATGGCATTGAGGGCCAGGAGGTTTATGCTTTCACTGATGGTCTCTATGCTTGCCACCTGGGAGGTCAATCCCTCCAGTTTTGAGGCCGTAAGATTGACGTAGTTCATCACATCCTGCGTCATGTTGTTGGCAACGGAGAGGATGTTGACCAGGGAGTCAAGCACCGTGCCGACAGTCAGGAGTTTATTCTTACCGCTCTGCTCCTCCTCCAGGAGTAAATTGGCATCCTCTGCCTGGGCCTCAACCAGCTCCGATATCCGCAGCAACGGCCTTGATATTCCGTCAAAGGCCTGTTGTGTTTGCTGCATCACCAGATTGAGTTGTGCCACCTGAATCTTTAGTGCATCCACGGCCCATCTGTGCAAGATAATGATATCCTTTTCGTCATCAGAGGAGTGGTTGTCTACCTTTTTTAATATATCATCAAAGGCCTCACAGACGTGTTCAATCTGCTGGCGTGTCATGTCATGAAACTGCAGGGAGGAGACAATATGCCCTATCTGTGGGTTTATTTCAGATGCCCGAGTGCCGATGCGCTCACACAACCACTTGGCCTGCTTGTCCATGTAGCTGAGGTCGGAGACGATATGTTCAATCCGAGCCCTTGCACTGCCGAGGTTTGCATCAAAGGCATCTATGAACGGCTCCATGTTTGCGCAGATAGTCTGCACGTAGGTATTGGATTCCTTTACGGAGGCGTTTATTTCCTGCGTACCCTGGGCGATCTTACTGGCGAGTCTGTCAACCTCTTCCGTCATGACGTTAAAGTCTGCCTCTGCTATGCGTGCGGTTTCTATGCGTATCAGGGTGCCTATTACCGTGATGGAGTGGGCGAGTTTTTTTAGAAACTGTGTCAGTGCAGGTATCTTTTGCAGGTCGTCGTTGAGCGTTGTCAGACTGTCTCTCGTGTTGATAGTGATTGTGCCGCTGGTTTCGATCTCACGATAGACCTCCATAAAGATGTCCATCAAGGCCACGGCGCTAAAGCCACTGCCACTCTCTATGGACTGTACCATCGTGGCGGCTTGTTGACTGTTGCTGTCACAGGAGATTGAAAAGTTTTGGAGTTTTACCCCCAGGTCAAGGAACTCGTTTTCGGTATCCTTTGAGATGGTGGTCAGCTTCTTGATCATGTGGTGCAACTTTACATCTATTGTTTTGATGGCGGCGGGCGCTCCGGATGTTTTTTGAAGCGACGCTGCGTTGTTTGGAGCTACGGGGATGAGGTCTCTGCTGCTTTGCATGGCTAAACTATTAATTCAACGTCCAACAAAAAATCTGAACAATGCGGTCATGGCTACCAACTGTCCTACCCAGAACAGAAATGTCCATTTGAGAATATCGGCTTTAAATTCAGCCAATTTTGCCTCTATCTCTGTCTTGATCATTTGCATCTCTGTTTTCAACTCTGTTCTCAACACTTGCAAATCGGCCTTTGTCGCTGCTTCATTCTTGGCTTTTTCCGTTACTTCATCAAATGTATCAATTAAAACCCTTGTAGCTTCCTCACCTATCTTGTCTTTGAGCAAATTGTACAATTCAATCGTTTTAGACATTTTAAACCTCCCTTTCCCGATTTTCATTGCACCGACATTACTGCCGTACACATAGCCTGTTAAACAACCTCTCACGTATCAGAATTCACCTTTTTTTATCTTTTGATAGAACTCGCATTCCTTGCAGCTTTTGAGCGCCTTGGCACGCGGACAGTCGGGTTCCGTTCCGCTCAACGTACCGGCTACCAGCCAGCAGCGTCTACCGGCAGACTTCGTAAAGGCAGAGCAACTCCCCGTCTTTGCCTGCTCGCACTTGAAGTACTCCCAGCACCTGATACGTTCAACCCGTGTCTGCTCAAACTCCTCACATATCTTGTTGAATGCCTCAAAGGCCGCTTTGGCCGGATGCTGTGCATCTTTCTTATATTTATCCATCTCTTCCTCTTGCCGTTTATAGCCAGTTATCTACGCCTGTATCTTCCTGCAATTTGTTCCACATACTATATTGATTCAATCAGAGGTGTTTTGTCAACTTAGCACGAAAAAAAGGTATCCTCTTAAAAAAGAATGGTAAAAGGTTTAGCAGGAAGGGGTCAAGGGGTCAGCGACCCCCGGCATAAAGGGGGGACTGGTCCCCTTGCGGGGGGTTCTAAAGGGGCCAGGAGCGCGTTGAGCCGGGGGGCGCTGCCCCCTCCTGGAGCGAAAAAGAAGCGGAAGCCGCCCCTTTTTTTTTCTTTGACGAAGCACCCACTACTTTCTTATGCACCCGGAGTGTACTAAAACTTTTCAAACTCTGAGTCTGCATCAGATGATTCTCCGGACGATGGTATATCAGTACTCCTGGCAGCCTTTTTGGGTGCAGCAGTCTTTTTGGGAGGCGCTATATGGGCTAATTGTCTGGGCTTCACTGCCGGCTTTGTAACTGGCTGTTGTGTATCTCTCCTGGTACCATGACCTTGGTCCAGCTTGAAGAACGATATGGAGGATTGCAGTTGTTCGGCCTGAGCGGAGAGCTCCTCTGCCGTGGATGCCATCTCCTCCGATGCGGAGGCGTTTTGCTGTATGACCTGGTCCAGTTGCTGGATGGCCTTGTTTATCTGGTCTGTCCCTGAGTTTTGTTCATTGCTTGCCGCACTGATCTCCTGAACCAGCTCTGCCGTCCGTTGTATATCGGGCACGAGTTTGCTCAACATTACGCCTGCCTGTTCGGCCTTGTCAACGGTGGTTTCAGAGAGGTGGCCTATTTCACCGGCCGCCTTTTGACTGCGCTCGGCCAACTTTCTCACTTCGGCTGCTACCACGGCAAAGCCCTTGCCATGTTCACCCGCCCGTGCAGCCTCAATGGCCGCATTTAAGGCCAGGAGGTTGGTCTGTCGTGCGATCTCTTCGATGACCGTGATCTTACTGGCGATCTCCTTCATGGCATGGACGGCGTCTGACACAACCGTGCCACTTTCTCTGGCGTCCTGTGAGGATTTGGCGGCTATCTTTTCTGTCTCATGGGAGTTGTCTGCGTTTTGCTTGATGTTTGCCGCCATCTGCTCCATTGACGACGATACCTCCTCCACAGAAGCCGCCTGCTCCGTAGAACCCTCCGATAGCTCCTGCGCCGTGGAACTGAGCTGATTGCTCCCGGATGAGACCTGCCTCGATGCCGTGATTACCTCGGAGATGACGTCCCTCAACCTCTTGGTCATCGTGCTTATGGCACTGACAAGTTGTCCGATCTCATCCTTCCTGTCCATGTCTATCTGCCTGGTGAGATCGCCATTTGAGATGGCTTCGGCTACAGCAACGGCCTCCTTTAAGGGGTTGCTTATTGAGCCGGATATGAATATCCCCATGAGTAGGGCGATGATAAATCCTACCGCCGTTACGGTAATTATCAGGTTTGTTGTCTTATTGGCAAGGACAGTGTTTGCATCGGATGTTTCTTTGGCCTGTTGCAGTTTTCTTTCCTTGAGGGCGTCTATTGCCTCCTGTTCTGCCATGGCCGCCTTTTTACCCTCATTGTGCATTATGTCTAAAGCCTCTGCCTCTTTTCCTGCCTTGTCAAGCTCTACGACTTTATCTATTACTGTGCCGTATGCCTTTCTGGTGTCCAAAAAGTGGTCATACATCTTTCTCCCTTCATCCGTAACAATCGTCTTTTCAAACTCCAGAGATATTTTAGCTATACGATCTCTCAACTCACTTATTTTCTTAAGGGCTTCATCTCTGTCTGCATCGTTTTTTGACTCAACAAAATCTCGCAGGTTTATTCTTACTCTCTGAAAGCTCTCTGTTATTTCACCAAGCTGACCTAATGGTACAGTCATCTTTTCGTACAGAAACGTATCCGCATCATCGATCTTGTGCAGATTGACAATGCTGAATGTCCCCACGATTACCGTGATA
>NZ_JABXWD010000029.1 GCF_019173545.1 Candidatus Magnetobacterium casense
GTTTTTTCGGGTATCAAAATTGCCTGCATACAAGAAAGAAAGGGGCGGCTCCGCCCCCCTTCAGAACCCCCTGCAAGGGGACCAGTCCCCTTGACCCCATTATTTCACAATCAAATATCATGCCTGAAAAAACCTGCGTCATTTCAGTATACTTAATAAGATACTGAGTTTGATTATCGTTGTGCTGCGATACGGTCAATCATGGCCTTGATGGCCTTTATCTGTGGCCCCTGGTTGTTGTAGAAATCGGGGTTTTCGTAGCCGAAGAAGTCCCAGCAGCCTGCCGGATTAATAACGGGGCCATTTTTGGTCTGCGGATACAGTACGATGATGTTGTTTGCCTCAGCCCATTCGTTAAATCCTGCCCGCTTGTAGAATATGTCGCCAACCCATTCGGGGTTTTGCATACAACCGTGAAAGACGACGTGGAGCCTGCATGAGGTGCCTCCATCCTTGTGACATGCCGTTGGAACGTACATATAGCCGGTGTCGCAGAGATAGCTTCCACTGTAAAACTCTGCCTGATTAAACGGGACGAAGTTGCCCGTTGCAGCAACCGGCGGGTTTAGTCTCCCATAGATGTGACGGAGAGCCTCACCGGCGCCGTTGTAATTACAGTTGTTGATAAACGGTAATTCCTGACTGTTGCAGGGTTTTCCGAAATTGTCTGTTGGCATACCGTGTTGGGCGTTTTTGAGCTTGATGTATTTGATGTTGCTGTTGCTTACGAAGTTCAGGTAGTACTTGTACACCAGGTCCATAAAGGCGGGGGCGACTATTGTGTCATATTCGGCGGCGTACAGGTATACGTTTTGGTTGGCCATGTGTGAGGGGGCATTAATCTTTCCGGCAGTGGCCATTTTCCGTGTTTCGTTGATTGATGCCGGAAGGTCTATCTTTTCGTTCAGGGATTCGGTCAGGTTAAATATCAGCTTGTCTATTTCAAAATTTCCTGCCACGGCCATCTTGTAGACGTCGTTGAGGAATCCGGAGGGATTTAGCTCCTGGTTGAAGCACTTCATCATGGCGCCAAAGAGCTTGTCCTTTGAGAAGTGGTAATAGGGGGCGCCGGAGAAGACCGCTATACCATTAAAGATAGCCGAATGCGTGACATGCACCTGGACTGCCATATGTCCGCCGGAGGAAAACCCCGACAGCGATATCTGCGACCTGTCAACGTTATATGACTCTAATGTGTGTCCTGCCATAACTCTGCATCTACATTAGCACATCTCATGACTGTTTGGCAACACGGTTCTATCTTTGAGTACGTGTATCTATGGCTTTTGAACTTTTTGCCCTTTTTTTGACTGTAAACCAGCATGGATACTATATGTTATTTTTAGTGTGTACCTAATTCAGCCAAAACCCAAGCCGGGTGCATAAAAAAGTCATGGACGCCTTGGGGAAAGAAAAGGACGGTTTCGCTCCGAGGCAACCTCCGCAACATCATCACGGTCACGCATTCCCCTGTAAGTACAACCTCAACTCGGCTACTGATGCAGACCGCTTGATAAGCGCACTGAGTTCATTCAACTTATCTATTTTGTCAATGGACCTGAGCATCGCCATCAGTTCAAGCCCCTCAGGGCCATACTTAATCTCAAGCATTCCTTCTATCCCTTCCAGCTTGCCTTTGAGTTCACCTTTGAGTTCGCCTTCTTGCCTGCCTTTGAGTTCGCCCTTTATAAATACGTCCTTAAAGACCTCGTATTCATCCAAATCAATAGTTATCGGCATATTCATTACCTCCTGTTTTACTTTATGTACCAAATTTCTTAGCCCGGAAAGATATAGCAACTTCTTGATATAATTTTCCCTTTCAACGGGTGACAACAGGCAGAGTTTAACAAGTATCCTCCTGATGGTAACTTCTGCATCCTCGAACTTGCACAGGATGGCCAGTATGATGTCATCAGGGTCATCGCTGTCAATGAGATAGTCGCCGTCAAGAGTTCGACTGTCTATGAGCTTGTAGGCATACTTTATAAATCCAAACTCCATACTGCTGTTCATACTCAGAGGTTTGTTGCCAATATACAAGACAATCTGGATTGGTAATTTCTTGTACTGGTTGTATATCAACCCGGCATAGAGAAACATACGTCCTAACATATTGCTATCGTTTGTCGATTGCATTTCGATCTGGACGATATCATTACCCGGCGCCGTCTCAAACGCAATATCGACACACCTGTTCTGAACGTCGGGGAATTGGACATCTATGAACTTGCCCGCCTCATAGCCAGTCAGCAGCTTCAGAAACCTCTGCGGCACATCCTTTATGATGTCCTTTAATGTTATGTCATACTTCTGGTGCATGACTACTATAGTAATACCATATGAGTGTTCCTGTCAACAGTGATTTTACGTATCCTCTTAAAAAAGAATGGTAAAAGGTTTAACAGGAAGGGGTCAAGGGGACTGGTCCCCTTGCAGGGGGTTCTGAAGGGGGGCGGAGCCGTCCCGTTCTTTCTTTTTTTTAACATCAGTGAAGGAGAACAAATTTACCGTGCCTCTCTCCCTATGTTATTTTTATGGTATAATACCATAGAAATGCTATAGAAAAGAGGAAAGACTAACGATGAAAAAGACGAGAATAACCGCTGCCTTTGAGAGACTGGGCAGCGTAGGGAAGAAGGCCTTTATCCCCTACATCATGGCTGGGGATGTGTCGCTGGATAAGACGCAGGAACTAGTTCTGTTTCTGGAACGACACGGGGCTGATATCGTAGAGCTTGGCGTACCGTTTTCGGACCCCTTGGCTGACGGCCCTACCATACAGCGTGCCGCCGAACGGGCACTGCAAAACCACGTGACACTATCAGGGGTCATACGGGCCGTCAAGTCGCTGCGGAGCCAAACGCAGCTCCCTATTGTCCTGATGACCTACTTCAATCCGGTCTACAAGCTGGGCCTTACACGCTTCATCGACGACGCCACAACAGCCGGGGTAGATGGCGTAATCATCCCCGACCTGCCTCCCGATGAGGAAACGGACTTTATATGTTCCTGCGCCGATAGTGGCCTTGATACGATATTCCTCCTCGCTCCAACGTCCACAGAGGACAGGATAGAGCTGGTTGTGCAGGCATCGCGGGGGTTTATATACTACGTCTCCATTACCGGCATCACCGGTTCAAAGATATCGATAGACACCGAAATGCGGACGATGATCCGGCGCATCGGCCAGATGTCGGCCAAACCGGTCGCAGTTGGCTTTGGCGTCAAGACCCCGCAGGAGGCAAAAGAGGTGGCAGAACTGGCCGATGGCGTCATCGTTGGAAGCTCAATTGTCAACGCCATCCACAAAGACGAAGGCTCCCTTGAGTCGTACATAAATGCCCTGAGAGAGGCCATATAGGGGACTATTATTATGGCCTGGTTTAAGCGCTCATAAGGACGTCAGCACAGGCCTACAGCGGGGGTTTTAACCGGCTCACACTGCCACAAGCGGAACATGCTCAGAGAGCCGGCCCTTCATCGTTGATCGTCTATATGGCCAACAAGAATCCTTCCCTGCGCAAGGTCAGCTTTGCCCTCATGGGAGTAAATCCTTAGCAGATGACGTCCAAATTCCCGCATTCTGTCAAAACATTGACACCAGGTAGCGCTGACAAATGACGCCACCTCTGTCAGAGTCTCTTACACATGTGGCAGACTTGTGCCGTTGCCGTAAAGTCCTGCAACATCTGTATTAACAGACTCCTTACAGGCACTTGCCCCCAACAGAATCACCATGAACTTCAACAACAACCCAACTCAAGCCTCCCCCCGGATAGGGCTATTGCCGTATGGTACGTATTTTGCAAAGTACTTGAGATACGTCGGTAAAGTCATCTTTTTAAGATACTTCTACGAAACAAAAGACGAAGACTGTATGTGTAAGAAGGCGTTTTGAGATGATAGGATTATTTAGCAAAAAAAACGAACCTGCAGGAGAGATCACCATGAAGAAGCTCTTTGAGGTAAAAGGTAAAGGGAAGGCAGTCGAAAAGAAAGAGGATACCAAAAACGATATTGCCATACTGGAACATACGGCTAATGTCATCTTCAAGAAACTCGAAAAGCAAATAGAAATTCTTGAGGCAATAGAGGCCTCTGTGGATGCCAAGCTGGTAAACTTTGAGCGACTGTTACACATGGCTGATTCGGTTAATCACCCCCAGGGTGCGGTCAACAGACAGCAGGAGGTCATGGCCCTGACATACAGGGGACTGGACATGGACGAAATAGCGGACGTACTGGGAATGCAGAGGGGAGAGGTTGAGCTGATCCTTAATCTCAATAAATAGCACAGGTTAGTCCATGAGCGGATTGAGGTAGTGGAATAATATTCCCCCTCCGGGGACGAATATGTCCGGTGCTGGGGGTGACGCTAAAAATCCGAATTGGGCTTTATCGGCGCCGTGTGGGCAATGGGGCTCAACGGAGGTTGGGGGCTGCCGTCAATATTTTATTGGGTACCAAACTTGCAAAATAATACGAAGGAGCAATTGACATGTATAAAGGGATTTATATAGCCGCATCGGGGGCAATTATGAAGCAGCGTCACATGGAGACGGTATCGAACAACCTCGCAAATGCCGCCACGTATGGCTTTAAAGAGGACGGTATAACCTTCAGGGACTACCTGATGTCGGAATTCAGTGATACCGGCGATGAGGAACAGGCAAAGGTTGGCATCGGTGGTCGTTCAGGAGATGGCAGGATTATGACATACCTCTCCGACACCTATACCGATCATAGCAGTGGTGCGATGATCAGTACCGGCAACCCCCTGGACCTTGCCATTGATGGCCCTGGTTTCTTTGCCCTTGAGGGGGATAAGTACACGCGGGCGGGTAACTTTAAGTTAGACTCCGAGGGCTTTATCACCACCACAAAGGGTGTAAGGGTGCTTGGCAGCGGTGGCGCCATACAGGTGCCTAATGGCAAGCTGGAGATAAGCTCCTCGGGTGATGTTGCCGTTGATGGCACGATAATAGATAAGCTCAGGGTAGTTGGCTTCTCCGACAAGGCCAAGCTGAAAAAGGAAGGAGATACCAACTATACGTCCAACGAGGCAGCCATTGAATCAACGTCGGGGGTAAAGCAGGGTTTCCTGGAGGCCTCCAACGTAAACGTGGTACAGGAGATGGTCAACATGATCGAACTGTACAGGGAGTACGAGTCAAATCAAAAGATGGTGCAAACCTTTGACGAGGCCGCTTCAAAGGTCGTAAACGAAATGGCAAGGGTGTAAGGTGCCGGCAATGATGAGAAAAATTTTAAGGAGGGAAATATAAATGTTAAGGTCTTTGTTTATAGCAGCAACGGGAATGAATGCACAAAAGTTGAGCATAGATGTGGTCTCCAATAACCTGGCCAATGTCTCAACGTATGGCTACAAGCAGGGGCGGGCGGAGTTTCAGGACCTCATGTATCAGGCCATGAAGTCCCCCGGCGGGCCAACGGCGGAGGGTAAAATGTCTCCCACCGGTGAGCAGATCGGTCTTGGTGTACGTACCGGCTCCATAGGCAAGATATTTAAGCAAGGTGACTTCGTCAACACCAACAACGAACTGGACGTGGCCATAGAGGGCGAAGGATTTTTCCAGATTACCATGCCCGACGGTACAGTTGCATACACGCGTGCAGGGGCATTTAAGCTCGACAGCGAAGGCAAGATAGTAAACGAAGAGGGTTACTCACTGGAGCCGGAGCTTACCGTACCACAGGACACCACCTCTTTGACCATCGGTTCCGATGGCGTGGTCAAGGTACAGCAGAACAACCAGACAACTATGACGGAGCTTGGTCAGATAGAGCTGGCGAGGTTTGTCAATCCGGCGGGTCTCAGGGCGTTGGGTAAGAATCTCTACCAGGAGACCGAGGCCTCCGGCACGGCAGTGGTCTCAACCCCCGGATTGCAGGGGTTTGGCACCTTGGCACAGGGATTCCTCGAAACCAGTAACGTCAGCGTAGTGGATGAAATGGTCAACATGATAGTCAGTCAGAGGGCATACGAAATTAACTCCAAGGCCGTTCAGACCTCCGATGAGATGCTTCAGTTGGCAAACAACATGAAACGGTAACGGAATTTAAAGGACCAGAGACAAGGAATAGTGCATATATGGTAGCCTTAGTATTAGCGGCAGTGTTAAGCGGGTGGTCTGCCCAGGGGGTTGTCACCGACTACATCAGGGACAACTATCCGTGGTCAGAGGTGCGGGTGCAATCCGTAGATGAACCTGCGCCCCTGCCACTTGATGCCCCCGAGGGGATAGTGCTGCTCAGTGGCAAGGTACCGGGAAGGGCAACCTTCCAGTTGAAGTTCCTCACAGGGGATGCGATAAACTACGTGGTGGACGTCGATGCCTACGATTGGGTAGTAAATGCACGCAAGACACTAAAAAAGGGTGATGTTATCGGTGAGGGAGATGTCTACAAGGAGCAGGTAAATATCAAACGGATACCTATTGGCGCCATAACAGAGGAGAGCGAATGTATAGGCAGGACGCTCACCCGTTCAGTCCCCGTCAACCGAGCCATCACAGAGCGTGTCTTGGATAACCTCTATGCCATCAAAAGGGGACAGGAAGTGCAGATGCTGTATGAAAGTGGTGCCGTGCGGATCACGGCAAAGGGCATAGCCAGAGAAAACGGCAACGTTGGAAAATCGATCAAGGTTGAAAATCCATCGTCAAAAAAAATAGTCGTTGGCAAGGTTGTTGACAGTCATACCGTAAGAGTGGAGAGATAAAATGACAAAGCTCAAGGAAATAATATCATTGATAACTTGGTTATCGGTGGGGGTTGCAATGCTTGCGGCAAGTGGTTGTTCAACACCGGCAAGCAAGTTGCCATCATCCCCGCCGTCCTACGTATATGCCCCGGCGTCGCCTAGGGACCCCCAACAACAGGGGTCACTCTACAGTGATTCGGCAAGCCTCTACGAAGACAGTCGCGCCAGAAGGGTAAACGACCTGGTGACGATAAAGATCGTTGAAAACATCAAGGCCAACACCAAGGAAGAGACCACCGCAGACAAGGAGTCCAGCTACAACTCGGCGCTGTCGAACTTTTTTAACGTTACATCCAAGACTGCCGGACTCGTAAACGGTGCGGCAACCAATCCCCAACTGTCAACCACCAACAAGGACAAGTTCAGTGGCAAGGGTGAAGTAAAACAGGAAGGTAGCTTCCTGGGTTCCATCACGGCCAGGGTCATGGAGGTGCAACCCAACGGCAACCTCATCATAGACTCACGCAAGGAGATCACGATTAACTACGAAAAGCAGATACTAGTCCTGCAGGGTATCATCAGACCCAACGACGTGGACGCCAACAACGTAGTGATGAGCCAAAAAGTGGCCGACGTCAGACTGTACCTGGTGGGAGACGGCCTTCTGCAGGAGCTCCAGACACCGGGATGGTTGGGCAGGCTGTTTGGACAGGCAAGGCCATTCTGATGAACAAGTCAGCCAAGATAGGTATCAACAACATTACGATGAAGGATTATGGGGTCAAGGGGACTGGTCCCCTTGCAGGGGGTTCTAAAGGGGGGCGGAGCCGCCCCTTTCTTTCCCTTCTTTCCCTCTTGATAGCGATGACTCTCATGCTGCCGATATCTCAGGTGTACGCCGAACGCCTCAAGGACGTGGCAAGCATCAGAGGGATCAGGGAAAATCAACTGGTGGGCTATGGGTTGGTCGTCGGCCTGACCGGCACGGGTGATAAGAAGGGTGCGATGCTCATGAGTCTGACCAATATGCTGTACAAGATGGGCATAACGATAGACCAGAAGGACGTTGTATCCAAAAACGTGGCCGCCGTGATGGTAACGGCCAAGCTGCCCCCGTTTCCCAAGGTAGGCAGAAAGATAGACGCCACCGTGTCGGCCATAGGGGATTGCAAGTCACTCCAGGGTGGGGTACTGCTTATGACGCCGCTTAAGGGCCCCGATGGTAAGGTATATGCCCTTGCCCAGGGTGGCGTGTCGATAGGCGGGTTTGCAGCAGGGCGTGGCGGGGCCACGGTGCAGAAGAACTTCCCCACGGTGGGCAATGTCCCCGAGGGGGCAACGATAGAAAAGGAGTTCGGCTACGACCTGGCAAACGCCGAAGACTTCACCATTGTCCTTAACAAGACGGACTTTACAACGGCGTCAAATATAAAAAACGCCATCAATAAACACCTCAAGGGTGATTACGCCAAGACGCTTGACCCCTCATCGGTGAAGGTAACGGTACCGGAGCAGTACAGGGGGGATGTTGTAAGCCTGGTCAATGACCTTGAGGCCGTTGATGTGAGCATAGATGTTCCGGCAAAGGTGATCATAAACGAGCGCACGGGCACCGTGGTTATCGGCGAAAACGTCAGGCTGTTGCCTGTGGCCATTGCCCACGGGGACCTGACCATAGAGATAACCGAGGCCACGCCCACCGATGTGGCGCTCCAGGCGATGGGTGGACAGTCCGTGCAACCAGGCGTCAGCGTAAAGGAAAGCACCAAGGTGTCGTTGTCCAAGATTTCCGGCACCAATCTTGGCGACATCGTATCGGGCTTAAACAAACTGGGTGTTTCCCCCAGGGACCTGATAGCAATAATGCAGTCAATAAAGGCGGCAGGTGCACTGTCGGCTGACCTAGAGATACTATAAAAGAGGATAAATTGTTATGAAAACGGTTAACGGACTATCAGCAAACCCCATGACCGCCCTGCGCAACATAAAGGGCAAAAAGGACCCCGAAGCAATAAAGGAGATCGCCAGAGAGATGGAAGCGCTGTTTGCCGAGCAAATGGTCAAGGCGATGAGGTCTGCCTGCGGCCCGGTGGTGGGCAAGGGGCTGGGTGCGGAGATGTACGTGAACCTTTTTGATACAGAGATAGCGAGGCTTATGTCCCAACGTGGCCTCGGTCTGCAGGATACCTTCGTAGAGCAACTGAACAGGTTGAACGAGGAAAGCGGTTCAAAACAGAAACCGGCTACCAAGGATTCAGGGGATTCCCCACAGGAGAAAGGCTCCTTAAAGAAATCCGGGGTAAGTACCGATAGTAAGTTATAGAAAACAACTTTCCTTGAAGGAGGTATAGAGATGAAGATATATAGCAATAAGCCACCGGAAGGCAAAGAGGCCATCAGCCCGGTTAAAAGAATAGACAGGGCTGAACCCTATGCTGGCGGGGGTGGAATGTCAGGCGTGGAGAAGGTAACGACCTCCGACAAGGTCAACCTCTCACCACGGGCAAAGGATTTTGAAGAAATAAGAGGGAGAATAGATCAGCTCCCCGAGCAGCGAATGGACAAGATAAAGATACTCAAGGAATCCATCGAAAACGGTACCTACAGTATTGACTCAAAGGCCATTGCCGCTAAAATACTGCAAGAGATGTCATGAAAACAACAGATGCTTTAAAGAAAATTCTCAATGAGCAGGTCATTGGGTACAAGGCGTTGTTTGAACTCTTGCAGGTAGAGCGGCAGTCTCTGGTTGACTTTAACGAACAGAGCGTCGAAAGACTTTCGAAGGAGAAAGACACCCTCGTGCTAAAGCTCAGGCTGCTGGAGGACGAAAGGGTCAGGCTCATGAGAAAATATTCTTTGGAGGCATCAAAAGAGGCAAAGGCCAGGCAGGTACAAGCCGGTACCAACGATGGTAACAATCAACAGGTTTACACAAATATCAAAGCCGACATCAGTCTCAAAGAACTGGCAGAGATAACCGGTGATAGTGTGTTCCTTGATATCCGCTCAAAGCTGAGATCGCTGCTCCAAGGTATTGAAGAGTTAAATGACTACAACAAGATTCTGATAGAACGTTCGATAAACTATCTGAAAAATAACCTGAACTTTCTGAGGACCCTCGGGATTAACCCAAATGTTGTCAGAAAGGGGTTCTTCATTACAAAGGAGGCTTAAATGTCTGTTACAGCTTTGTTTGACATAGCGAGGTCGGCAATAATGGCATCCAGGACTGGCCTGGAAGTTACGGCTAACAACATCGCCAATGTCAATACACCGGATTACAGTAGGCAGGATACGATTCTGCAAATATCATCCCCGCTGATGACGCATGTTGGGGAGATCGGCAGGGGAGTGGATGTTGCCGATATCAAGAGACGGTATGACAAGTTCATAGAGACGCAGTTGATCTACGAGAGGTCCAACATGGGCAGAAGTGCAATGCTGGATGACACGTACTCCAAGTTAGAAGACGCCCTCAATGAACAAACAGGTGTCGGACTTGGCAGCATAATCACAGACCTGTTTAATGCCTGGCAAGAGATAGCCACCAACCCCGGTGCCTCAGCCCAGAGAAACCTCCTGTTGACAAAGGCAACCGAACTCGTCGATAAGGCTAAGGAGATCGAAAAGAGGCTGACCGACCTTGCGGCCTCCGTGGATAAGGAAATTCCATCCGTAGTTGACAATATCAATAAACTGGCGGATACAATAGCACGATTGAACTTAAATATAGCCCAGACAGAGGCCGGCTCAACACACGAGGCAAACAACCTCCGTGACCAGAGAACAGGCGCATTGAAAGAACTCGCCGAACTGGTGAAGTTCGACAGCTTCGAAGATGAATTTGGACGAGTCAACGTGATCGTAGGCCAGAGAAATCTCGTCAGCGGCAACATAGTTCATCCCATGCAGGGTACCAAGACGGCAGCAAACAAGTTCAGTGTCGCCGTGGGTGACATCGACGTCACCGACAAGATAACTAACGGCAGACTAGGCGCCTTGCTCGAGCTAAAGAACTCCGACCAGAGCGGAGTGCCCTTTGCCATCTCAAATATGAGAAGAATTGTCGGCTCCATCACAAACGAGGTAAATATCATCCAGTCCACGGGGTTTGGACTAAACTCCACCCAATCCGACTTCACTCTGACCAATAATACCCCTGCGGCAACCACTACCGGCGTTATATCCTCAACGAGCATCACGAACTTTACAAACTTTATCCCCGGTGACTATCAGATCAAGTTTTCGGCAACAGGGACGACATACGATGTCTACAGAAACGGACAATTATCAAGCAGCGGTAATGCCTACAACGGTTCAACCATCAGCTTAAATGGCATGGATATCAACTTCTCAACCGCCGCGGCGGCAAACGATGCCTTCTATGTCTCAGCCAAAGGGCATGACCTGTTTAACTCCTACTCACCAACCGTCGTAAATTACAACAGCACGACCGTCACCGACGTCAGTGCGATAATATTTGACAGAAGCTCGCTTACCTACAAAGAATATGAGGTGAGATTCACGGGCACCAACACATACGACCTCTACGATATAAAGGAAAAGACCACCGTCAGTGGTACTCTCACATCAGCCAACACGTTGATCGTGGACGGCATCCAGATGAGCTTTTCTGCAGCCCCGCAGGCAGGGGATGTCTTTAAACTCTCCCCGATAGACCTGGCAATTAAAAATAGCGGCGTAGCTATCACCGATATAGAAAAAATCGCAGCGGCAGCGGGCTCACCAGGCCTACCCGGCGATAACAGAAATGCCCTGGCAGCCGTGCAACTGGCCGAGTTCAAACACGCTACCAACTCGTCTATGAAAAACAGTACATTCAGCGATTTCTACTCCGCCTTTGTCGTCACCGCAGGAGGCTTTAGTAGGGCAGCCAAGGACAACAACACGTTTGAATCAAACATGTTCAACGAGCTTACACAACGACGAAACTCCGTGTCGGCCGTATCGCTGGATGAGGAGGCCATGAATATCATTCGCTTCCAGAAGGGATTTGAGGCCGCCGCACGACTTGTAAGCGTAACCGACGAAATGCTCAAGACGCTGGTGAACCTATGAGAGTCTCCACATTTATGATATATGACCGCACCAAGCAGAGCTTTCAGGGCAACTTCGCCAAGCTGTACGAGGTGCAACGAAAACTGGCCTCCGGGCTTAAGATAAATAAACCTTCTGATGACACTATAGGAATGCAGAAGGTACTGGACTACAAACTCACGCTCAATCACAACGAGCAATACAGAAAAAACATGGACGATGCACGCTCCTTCCTGGAGGCAACGGACTCCGCCCTTGAGGCCGTAACGGATAACCTCCAGCGCATGCACGAACTGATGATAGATGCCTCAAACGGCTCACGAGGCCCCGTTGACAGACAGGATATAGGAAAAGAAATAGCAGTCCTCAAAGATGCCCTCTATAACCTGTCAAACAGCAAGTTCAGAGACAGATACCTGTTTTCGGGCTTCAACGCCTACACCTCCAGCTATGCCACTAACGCCGGCGGCTCCTACACCTACCTCGGAGATGCCAACCAGATCAACGTGGATATAAGCCTGACCGGTCGGGTGACCGAAAACATAACCGGCACAGATGCCTTTGCCATGTCCCTGGCACGCTCGGAGTCCATGCGTGTGGATACCGGTAACTTTGCCCACATCTCCTCCATAGCCAGCAGCGCACAGATCACAATTGTCCTTAGTACCTCAAGCGACCCAACGGTTGCCGGCTACGACCAGTTGAGCTTTACCAATTACATCGATATGGCAAAAGAAATTGAAAACTCCCTCAATACCGATAACATCGAAAGACTTTCGGCTCTGCAAAAATGTGTCTTCTTCGCCCTGGACAAAACGACAACCGTGCGCTCAACCGTCGGGGCAAGGCTAAACTATATCAGTTCAACACGGCAGGCCAACGAAGATTCATCCATGGGGGTTGAGGCGGTAAAGTCCAACGTAGAGGATGCCGATATGGCCGAGGTCATGAGTGATATCTCAAAAACAGAGGTGGCCCTTCAGGCCCTGAGACAGACATCGGCTCAGATATTGTCACAGTCCCTGCTGGACTTTATAAAGTAAATTGTACCCCCACGCATAGAAAAAAAGATGTACTTCTTTACTGATTTGTTCTATAATAACCGTATAGCTGAATTTGTTCAGACTTATAGTGTATTGCATATTTGCATTGCTTAAGAAAAAGAATTGTGCTTTAAAAGGAGGGCAAGATGCTCGTATTGACAAGGAAGTCAGAAGAGGCAATAAAGCTGGGTGATCTTATCACTATCACTATCGTAGAAATAAAAGGTAATAAGGTCAGGCTGGGAATAGATGCACCAAGCGGTGTCAGAATATACAGAAAGGAACTGTATGAAAGGATAAAGGCAGAAAACTTACTATCTGCCGGGTTGACCAAAAACGACTTTGACGAGATAAAAAATGCAATACTGTAATAGTGTTTTATTTGAAACAACGCGGTTTGGTCCTCTAGTGATACAAACCGGTAAAATCATAGAATTCCCCGAGGGTCTGCTGGGCTTTGCAGACCTCAAGAGGTATATCCTGATCGATCATAAGGATACCCCGCTTAAGTGGCTACAGGCAATTGACGACCCTGACATAGCCTTTATCGTTACAGCCCCGGCTATTGTATCGACTGATTTTACCCTGACTATTGATTCCGCTACCAAAAAATACCTGGAAGCAGAAAATGATGCCGACATAGTTGTCCTTGTTATCATCAGGGTAGACAATGGACAGGTAATTGCAAACTTCAGGGGACCGCTTGTCTTTAATGCCGCCAAAATGAGAGGCATACAGATTGTCTTGGATAAACTATAGTCACCACATCTAAGGCTGTATGATAGAAAACTACGGCTTAACCAAGTCCGACAGTATTGTCACTGTCTTACGCACTGAGAGCAGACCGATCACACTGTTCTCTGGCGATGTGATGATGGCCGATGTCCTGGACGTGATAGAGTCCGGGATGGTTATGTTGCGTATAACCCCACCGCCTGGCAAGGGGGCTGGTGTCCAGGGTGGTGTCGTCACGGCCAAGACCAACGTACCGCTAAATGAGGGTGATAAGGTCATCCTCGAGGTGCTCGGCTCAGGCAAAGAGGTCAGGTTTAGATACCTGGGCACGGAAAAGGGTGAGCAGGAAGCCGGTGGACAGGAAACACCCACAAAAACCCCACTGGAACAGTTACAACTAAGGGTCTTCAGTCTGCTGTCAGAGCTATCAGACGCCAAACTCCAGAGTGAAGACCTCAAAACCCTCAAGGCCGCCTTCGACGCCATCCCGGTGAGCATTAAGAGTAACTATCCGGAATTTTCGATGTTTTCCAAATTCGCACCCGACATAGAGCAGATAGATGCCAACATCCTGAAGTCAGCCATAGAGGGGGCGGGCGTGCTGTTTGAATCAAAACTCAAGACTGCCGTCATGCAACAAATAAAGCAGGCCCCTGATGTGCTGCTTGCAAAGGAGACCCTGCATGGGGTCATCAACGTGGCAACCCTGGGGCTTGAGGAGCTTCAGGGGCTGAAGTTTGACATAAGGGGGGCGCTAAACACCATCGTCTTTAAGGCTGAAACGGGGTTGTACGCCCTGCAGGATGTCAAAAGTGATATCGACCTCAGACAACTGCTCAATGCCCCCCTGGAAAAGGTGGAACTGGCGTTGCAGTTACCCCTGGATGGCAAGCTAAGAGACTCGCTGATGTATCTCAAACAGAGACTGCTTGATATAATGCAGACACACGACCCCGTCAGGCAAGAACAACCCAAAACGGCTATCAACTTTGCCGATGATCAGAAGGCCCTGTTGTTCAGGCTCCAGGACGTGCTGTCTGAGGGCAGGGTCGCCGATATCCTGAAATACTCTGTCGGCAGAAAAGACGACATCCCCGACATTGTAGAGCGATTGCTCAAACACATAGAGTATTTCCAGGTCTCCTCAAAGGCCAATGACATGGTCTACTCGTTCTTGCCCTTTTCCTGGCAGGGGTTGAGGGATGGTGAGATGTTGTTCAAGAGAAACAAGTATTCCTCCAAAAAGACCTTTACCTGTGACATCAATCTCAATCTCCGGCAACTGGGTAAGTTGTCGATATCGGCAACGCTTTCGGATCGGGTGTTCTTTATATCCTTCCATGCCGAACGACCTGAGACCAAGGAGCTGATCGCTATCCACAGGTACGAGCTTGAAAGACGCTTTGCAGAGGTCGGCCTGGACCTCAAGGTCATAAACGTGGCATTGAAGGAAGAGATCGACTTTGCGGAGGCCAAAAACACCAGGGCCTTGGACCTCGTGGTGTGAGTTATCCCGCGTATGAATGAAAAACCCCGCAAAGCCGCAGCGTTAAAGTACAAGCCTGGTGTTCCCGGTGCCCCCAGGTTGGTGGCCAAGGGGGCCGGCACGGTGGCTGACAAGATCGTTGAGATGGCTCAGGCAAGCGGCATCCCCGTTACAGAGGACAGGCAACTTATCGAAATCCTCTCCGCCCTCGACCTCTATCAGGAGATTCCATATGACCTCTACAAGGCCGTAGCAGAAATACTCGCCTTCGTCTACTCGATAAGCAAAAAGGCATGAGATATATTGCCCCTATTTTCATGTGATACCTTAAGGATACGTTGATATGTTTGAAGACATGCCTGTAATTTATGACTCATTTCAGATTGATGCCCGGCTTGTTGTAGCAAGGGATGACGCATTCAATGCCTGTCAGAAGTTACCGAATAATACCTTTTCTCTTATTGTTAGTTCACCGCCTTACAATATAGGCAAAAATTATGAAAAGGAACTGCCCTTGCAAGAATATATACAATGGCAAGAGACAATAATCAGCCAACTGGTAAGAGTTATGAGTAAAACGGGCTGCTTGTGTTGGCAAGTTGGAAACTATATAAATAATCGTGAGGTTTTCCCTCTGGATATTTATTTTTATCCCATATTTAAGAAAATGGGGTTAATACTTCGTAATAGAATAGTCTGGCATTTTGGTCATGGGCTACATGCTTCGCATAGACTTTCAGGACGTTATGAGACCCTGTTATGGTTTACCAAATCTGAAGATTACGTTTTTAACCTTGATGCAGTAAGGGTTCCGTCTAAATATCCTGGAAAGCGTCACTATAAGGGGGAAAAACGTGGACAACCCAGTTGCAATCCTTTGGGGAAGAACCCGTCTGATTTCTGGGAAATTATAGCGGAGGAATTTGAATCCGGAATTATTGAGATTCCCAATGTCAAATCAAATCATCCGGAAAAAACCTCTCATCCCTGTCAATTCCCGATAGAACTTATAGAACGATGTGTACTTGCATTTACAAATGAAAACGACTGGATTTTGGACCCTTTCTGTGGGGTGGGTTCCGCACTGATTGCCGCTGTTAAACATAAACGCAAAGCAATGGGTATAGACAGAGATGCAGAGTATTGTGATATTGCAATACAGCGATTAAATTCATATTACGAAGGAACACTTAGAATACGCCCGATTGATAAAGAAATTTATAAACCTACAGGAAGGGAAAGTGTTTCACAAATTCCTATAGAATGGCTAATCAAGGAACAGACATAAGTGATAATTGCCGGAATCTTCTCATTATAATCATGGAAAAGAAACTGTCGAAACGAAATATCCTTACTTATTAGAGGAAATTAAAAATGTGATTTCATCTGTTAATGCTAACGAGTATATTACTAAAAAAAGTAAAGAAAAAACCATGAAAGGTAAAATGTTATATAATCCTGTTGCATTAAACAAATCTTTTAAGAAACATTTTAATAGCATGGGATGGAAAAACTATAAAGTTATATGTACCTATCCCACTCAATATTATACCGCAGCATATAATCCCAAACCTATGAGAAGTGGGGCCTTTCGTGATATGGATTTTGTAAAGGAAAGACTTGGAGTTGAAGTCCAATTTGGCAAGTACGCATTTATGGTCTATAATGTTTGC
>NZ_JABXWD010000290.1 GCF_019173545.1 Candidatus Magnetobacterium casense
CAGTTGAATGAAAAAACTGTCAAGAGCAGTAGAACCAGGGCACAATGCATAAGGCTCTCGCAATTTTCATGGGCGGGGGCGAATAGTGCTCCTATTCATGAAGGTTTATCTTATCTTCCCATATTGGCCTTATTGCTGTAACTACTGTCATTTGATTATAGAAGGAATCTGTCAACTCTTGTATTAAAGTACCAAGGGATATCACACGAGTTTCATTCTCACGATATACTTCAGTCTGATCTATGCAAAAAACAAATGGTCGAAAGAACAATGCAAGTTGACAAAAATCTTTAATTCGCGATTTACATAGTTCGTTAATCCCATCGGATGCTGTAATAGTGTCAGATATCTTTACACCGATCTTCTTAGCCTCATCCTGGTCAAACTTCCCACCTATAAGCCAATCTGTGCAATTCTGTCTCACAGAACGATTGCCTGTATAGTAAGTATAAGTGAAAAGCACCCTCAACCAATTAGACGGAGAATCACTTAGAGATATTTTATGTTCGTCAATTTGTTCATAGAAAATATCTTCCAGTGTCTTAATATTTTCCTTAACCCAATCAAGCAGTTTTTTTGACTTTTCACTTTTTTCATATGGGATGTTTTTTAGTTCACTTGAAGAAATAGGGATGTCTTCTTTTTTTATTAATTTACCCTTTACTCCATAAAGTATCAATTTCTCTAAAATACTAAGGGTAAATGCCTCAAGTTGTCGATGGTTTTTTTTCTTATCATGCTTACCGTCAATTTTATCTGGCAAGCGCAGTTCTTGTACAATCCTATGCAATAGGGATTGCCAAATTACGTTTCCCAATGGAGTTATATAAATCAGGGTTGCCTTTTGACTTAATTCTTTAAACAACCGGCCAATCAAATGAGACTTCCCATAGCCAGGGGCTGGAGATACTACAAACTGTGCATGAGTAAGTTTCCGCTCGCATGGTTCAGACTTACCATCTAATCTTTCAAACTGCTCAATAATTGTATTTAATGCGTGATCATTAAGACTGGATATCCCCTGTTCAATGCCCTTAAGTATTTGAGATTCATCAACTATGTTGTTTTCAAAGGGATTAATCATTATATTGTCATCTCTATGCCTTACTTAGCCTTTGTACTTTACTTGAAGTTGTGGTGTGCCTTTAAGATGAATTGCCGCGGCACGGGCTTCTTCAGAAGAAGTGGCCCAAACACCCTCATTCAACACCGCATTACCTAATCGACTCTCTTGCAGGAGTATATCTTGAAGCTGCTCCTTGGTTGTAGAAAGCTCCTTTATCAGCTTATATAACTCCACGTATTCAAACTTCGTCTCGTCCCTGAGTTTTTTGTATGCCTCCAACACCCGCTCTTTAGTCAGTTTAGTTACCGGCTTTGGCTGCTTTATTACGGAGACATTCAGATACAGAATACTCCTGCCGTGCTTAAGTCTTAATAGCTTCCCCTCTTTTACCAGCCTGTCAGCAGCCGCTTGTGCATTTTTGCGTATTTTTCCTGCCGGCAGAGCCTTCATGTCTTTAATCACAGCTTTGCTAAACAACTTGATTTCAGTTGAGGTTTCTCTGTCAATTATCTCACAAGCACGCTCCAGGGCATTGTCAAATTCCTTTAACACATACAAAGCTTTGCTTACCAACCCTATGTTTACTACTTCCCCTGCTTTAATGAGCGCATCCAACGCCGTGTTTCTTATCTTAGCGTCTTTTCCAAGTTTGCCCTTATTTAAGCCGCTTTCTCCAGCATCGCTGAGGCTGTTTAATATATCTACCTTTGCTTTTTCTATTTTTTCGTCTACCATTAGCTTTACACCCTCTCTTTACAAATTTCACTATTTTATCTCATACAGAATTAAAAAGTAAAGAAAAAAATATCAGATACTTGCATAAATTTTTCATGTGTACGATCACATAATTATGGGGTCAAGGGGACTTCTTCGTGCCAGGGGCAGGTGCGACTTTCAGCCAGGGGGACTGAGCCGGGGGGCGCTGACCCCTTGCCAACCCCCTGCTGCGACAAGATTGCGGCTCGCCCCTCCCCTTGCGGGGGAGGTCAAGGAGGGGTGAGGCACGATATTCCCGCAGCGGGTCGCACCCGCCACCGCCATAAAAGGGGGCAGCGCCGCCCTCCTTGTCTTTCTCTTGTCACACGATACCACTTTTTAGCATGTCGTGGATGTGTATGACACCTTTTACGAGGCCGTTTTGATCGGGCACCACCAGGGACGTGATACAGTTGGTCTCCATGACTGCCAGTGCCTTTGCGGCCAGTTCGTCCTCGTAGATCACGCGCGGGGAAGGTGTCATAATGGCGGCGGTGTCCATATCGTAGAGTTCCTTGCCCCACCTCTCCAAACCCCTCCTTAGGTCACCGTCCGTGACTATGCCAACGAGCCGCTTGTCATCATCAACCACCACGGCAATCCCCAGACGCTTGGACGATATCTCTATGACCGTCTGCATCATCGGCATTGTGAGGGTCACCAGTGGCAGTGCCTCCCCGCTGTGCATGAGGTCCTTGACGCGCATAATGAGCCTCTTGCCAAGACTTCCGCCCGGATGAAAGAAGGCAAAGGCCTCCTTGTCAAACCCCCTCCTGACAAGCAGCGCAACCGCTATGGCATCGCCCATGGCAACGGCAGCCGTGGTCGAGGACGTGGGCACAATCCCCAACGGACAAGCCTCCTCCTTGACCGATATGTCAATGGTCACACTGGCAGCCCTGGACAACGACGATACGATATTGCCGGTCATGGCAATAATATCAAGATCATAGCGCTTGAAAAACGGCAGGAGCATGAGCACCTCATCCGTCTCACCGCTGTTGGAGATGGCAACGATGACGTCCTGTGGGGTGATCATGCCGAGGTCTCCGTGTCCGGCCTCTGCGGGGTGCATGAAAAACGCCGGAGTCCCTGTTGAGGCAAGCGTTGAGGCGATCTTCTTGCCGATCAGGCCGGACTTACCCATACCCGTTATCACCACCTTGCCTGTGCTGCGATAGAGAATGTCAATTGCCGTAAGGAAACTGCCATCCACCCTATCCACAAGGGCCAGGATTGAGTCGGCCTCGATCCGCAAAACCCCCTTGGCAACATCTATGGTTCTATCTTGAGTACTATCTTGCATTGTCTACGGAAACAGAGACCTCTTCTCCCCAAGAGCTGCAGCAATAAACGTCCTCAACAGCGAGTGTAGGAAGGCTTCTGTAAGACTTCCTCCTTAACACTTGTCAGTATATTTACATCACGTGACTAATGGCACGTCGGATATGATACCTTAATTGAGATATACTTGTCAAGCGCTAATTTTTTTGGTATCCCTTGCAGCAGTCTTGCCCTTACTGCCTCCAACCTGCCGGCCCTTACTGCCTCCACGGATTCCTTGCAGACCGTCTGTTTTAGCAGGGCGTCCTTGATCTCAGCACCAACATAGCTATCGAGGACCCTCTGCCTGTAGGCCCGTAGAAATGAGACGTAATCTGAAAACTCCCCCTTCGAATACAGGACCTCAAGCTCCCGTCGTATCGTGCTTGCCAATGCCGGGCTTGCACCGGAGGTGGAGACCGCTATGGTTAAGTCGCCACTTGTCACCGAGGATGGCACGATGAAGCTGCACTGCCGCGGACTGTCAACGACGTTTACAAGACCGCTGAATTGCGCTGCGATTTCTTCGTTGACTTGTTTGTCAGATGTGGCCGCTATGATCATAAATACGCCGTCGAGGTCCTCCCTCATAAACGTTCGCTCCTTGTGGGTAAACATATCGGCGTCCTTTAGTTGTCTTAATTTTTCGGTAAGTACCGGAGCAACTATCGTCAGAGAAGCCCCAGTCTCCAGGAGCTTTATGGCCTTTCGCTGTGCCACCTTGCCCCCTCCCACGATGAGACACTTCTTGTTAGTGAAGTTCAGAAATACTGGGTAGTAGGTCAACGAGATATGCCCACGGGTCAGTTACGGCACCCCCCGGCAGGGGCAGCTCTATAGGGAATTAAGCCCTTTCCGGGCTTCCTTGCGCAGCTTGTCTTCTTTGACTATCTCCAGGGCCTTATTAAAATACTCCCGGGCCTTGTCCTTGTCCTTAAGCCCCTTGTATGACATCGCCATGTGATAATAGACCTCATCAACGGCAGTAAAATCACCGTACTTCTCCAGGATGATATTAAAACGCCCAAGGGCTGCCTTAAATGACTCCTTTTTGAGATAGAACTTGCCCACATAGAACTCATGCTCTGCAAGGACGTTTCTGCACTTTTGGAGCCTCAACTCTATGACATCCCTGTATGGGTTTCTGGGATAGAGTTCGGCCAGTTTCCTGAATTCCCTGATGGCGCTCTCAGCCGCCTTGTAACCTCTGTCCGCACCCTCTATCTGGCTAAACGTAAGAGCAGCTATCTGATACTGCGCATTAGGGGCATATCTGTTATCCGGATAGGAACTCAAAAACTTCCTGTACTCCTCTATTGACAGGTCAACCTCGTCATCTTTGACGTAGGACTCGGCCAGCTTAAGTTGCGCAAGCGGGGCATAGGTCTTTGTCCGGTCCCTGTTGATCACCTCCGTAAGCAGCTCCCGACCTTCGGTGTACTCCTTGTTTTCGATCATCTTAACGGCA
>NZ_JABXWD010000291.1 GCF_019173545.1 Candidatus Magnetobacterium casense
GGGCTACGTCTGTGGCTGCGGAAATATACAAATGTCTTGCCGTTGGCAAAGGGCTCGACTATGCCGTCCAGAGTGCACGGAAACTGGTTGAGAACCAGTATCACCCCTGGCCGCTCTTGAGGTGCTTTGGTGATGCGACACCGATTGTGCCATTGGTGGCGCCCGGCTCACCCGTAAAAAATAGCAATCCCGTTAAGCTAAAGCACAAGCTCCTCAAGGACAGCAACGTGCGTGTGCTTGACAGTGGGTTTGTTGGCAGGAGGCGCAGTGTTCAACGTGGGGTGAGCGTGCTCAGGGGAGCGGATGACAAGTACGGGCTTTTGGTGCGCGGCCCCGCAGGGATCGGAAAAAGCTGTCTTGTCGGGAAGCTCGTTGACAGGTTTATGGACAAGAAGCTCGTCGTCTTTCACGGGGTTGTCAGTGAAACGGATGTGATCGTTAAGCTGAGGAGATTGCTTGATCAAATGCGTAACAGATGCGGCCTGGAAATTATGAAATCAGATATCCCATACGAGGACAAACTAAAAGACCTCTTCAGTGGCGTCTTTAAAGCCGAGCTTCCAACGATAATATATTTCGATGATTTTGAACAGAACCTTGATCGTCACAACAATAAGTATTACGTCAAAGATGAGATTAAAGAAGTCATCCGTCCCTTCCTTGAGGCGTTTGACTGGGCTGAGGGCAGGAGCAACGTTGTCATTTCGAGCCGGTATCCGTTCATCCTTGAGCATGAGGGTGAAAACTTACCCGCAACGAAGTTGTATGACATTTCGCTCATGTCTTTTTATGGCGCAGATTTAGGCAAGAAAACACGCGAGCTTGAGTTCATCGCAAAGAGCAAGCACGCTGATATGTATATCAAGCATGGCGGCGGCAATCCACGTCTGCTGGAGTGGTTAAACGTCATCGCCAAGGGTGCTGGCAGGTACGTTTTGTCTGAACTTGAGGCGCATTTGCAGGATTGGAAGGATGAGTTCATCCACGAGTATCTTGCGGATGTGATCGCAAAGACAGAGGGCGAGGGGTTCCACAAGTTCATCCAGAAGGCGGCTGTGTATCGTGAGCCTGTTGATGCTGCGGCCTTTGACGGCTTTGGCGGTGCTGAGTTTTTGGACACGGCTGTTGACCTGACGTTGGTTGAGCGTGATGACTTATCCAGGGATGAGCTTGTGTACTGGGTAACGCCCGTTATACAAGCAAACATGTGGGGCAAGTTGCCTGATGAAATGTTTGAGATGCACGGGCGTGCGTATCAGTGGTATGACGGTTGGATTGCAAAAGCCACGGCACCCAATTACAAGTACCTGGAGGAGGCCGTTTTTCACGCCCTTGAGGTGGATAACATCCGTGGTGCGTGTCCTCATGCGCGTACGTTGGGGCAATACTTTGACCGTATGGTCTTATATCGGCAGGGTCGGGCGATTATGGAAAATGTGGCCGTAAGGGTCTCAGATGCGGTGATCGATGAGGCCAAGGCAGCGAAAGACATAGCGGTCAGTCTTTTCCTCAATGAGTATGCTACGTCATTGTGGAAGTTAGGAGATCAAAGGCAGGCGATTGCGTTCTACGAAAAAGACCTTGCGATCTGCCTGGAAGTCTATGGCGAAAGACATCCGTATGTGGCGACTTCGTATAACAACATTGGATCAGCGTGGGATACGTTAGGCGACCCAAAGCAGGCGATTGCGTTTTACGAAAAATCACTTGCGATATTGCTGGAAGTCTATGGCGAAAGACATCCGTATGTGGCAACGACTTATAACAACCTCGCCTACGTATATAGTCACACAGGTGATCCTCAAAAGTCCACTGAGTACACCTCAAAGGCCAAAGCGGCCTGGTCTTGATGCTGTCGCTTTGCAGGCCTTGCTCCTGAGCAATCCTCCGAGCCAACTCCACATTGCAAATCAGACGTTGGTGGTGTCGAATGAATTTCTTCTGATGCGATGATAAGTATCTGCTCATAAATTAAAGCAAAAAAAGAGAAAGGGGTGGCTCCGCCCCCCCCTTTAGAACCCCCCGCAAGGGGACCAGTCCCCTTGACCCCATAAGGCCTAACCTTAATGCTCAAGCTATAGAGCCTGCAGGGACTTGAATGCGGCCTTGACGGTGTCTTCGATGTCGCTGTCTGAGTGAGCCAACGAAATGAATCCGGCCTCAAACTGAGACGGAGCCAGATACACGCCCTCTTCAAGCATGAGCCTGAAAAATCGTCCATATCGTTCGGTATCCGCTTTAAGTGCCGTGTCGTAGTCAAAGACATCGCCGTCGCTAAAGTACTGGCAGAACATCGTCCCAACGCGGTAGAACCTCGTGTTTGCGCCTGCTTTAGCTGCGGCGTCCGTCAAGCCCTCCTGTAGCGCCTGAGCCGTGCGCTCCAGCTTGTCGTATACGCCACCTTCCATTAGCAGTCTGAGGGTCTTGATACCGGCAGTCATGGCGATGGGATTACCCGATAGCGTACCCGCCTGGTAGACGGGTCCCTCCGGCGCTATCATAGCCATGATCTCAGCCTTGCCACCGTATGCCCCCACGGGCAGACCTCCTCCGATCACCTTACCCAGACATGTCATATCGGGCGTGATCCCATACATCGCCTGAGCGCCGCCAAGGGCAACCCTGAACCCCGTCATGACCTCATCAAAGATGAGTACGATGTCGTACCTGGCAGAGAGTTCCCTGAGTCGTTGCAGAAACCCCTCCCTGGGCAGGACGCAGCCTATGTTACCGATCACGGGTTCAAGGATGATACAGGCGATTTCCTTGTGTTGTTGTGTGATAACGGTTTCAATGGCCTCGACGTTGTTAAATGGCAGGGTTATGGTTTCCGCTGCAAAGGACTGCGGCACTCCCGGACTGGTAGGGATCGACAGGGTCGTTGCCCCGGAGCCGGCCTTTGCCAGGAGGCCATCGGCATGACCGTGGTAGCAACCGTCAAACTTGACGACCTTGTCCTTTTTGGTAAAAGCCCTGGCCGCCCGTATGGCGCTCATTGTGGCTTCGGTTCCGGAGTTGACAAAGCGCACCTTGGCCATCGACGGATACAGCCTCAGGACAAGCTCGGCCAGCTCCACCTCAAGTGCAGTTGGGGCGCCGTAGCTCGTGCCGTTTTCGACTGCCCCCTTGATGGCCTCAACCACCGCAGGATGCGCATGGCCAAGGATCATCGGCCCCCAGGAAAGAACGTAATCAATGTAGGCATTGTCATCGGCGTCGTAGACCCGCGACCCCTTTGCTCGTGCAATAAACAGCGGATTGCCTCCTACAGCCTTAAACGCCCGAACCGGACTGTTGACTCCTCCAGGGATCAGTTGTTGCGCCCTGGAAAATAACTCGTTTGATCTTGTATGTTTTCTCATGCCATATATTAACATAAACAGGGGTATGGTGGGTAGGTTGCGCAAGATGGGGTCAAGGGGACTGGTCCCCTTGCGGGAGGGGTCTGAGGGGAGGGCAGAGCCGCTCCCCTTCTTTTTTTTCCCCGGATTGACAAAGCTGCACGCAAACCATATACTATAAACCATGCTTACGCAACCGCAAATAAGGGTTGGCAACCAGACCTCATGTGTAGCCGCATCGCCGGGGCTGCCGTTTGGGTATGCCATCGCCGCCGGATTTGATACCTTTGAGTGGTTCCCCGACAAGAAGGATTGGGGGGGGGTGGCTTGAGAGCGACATAAGCCCCACCGAAAGAACCAACATCAGGAAAAAGGCCGCTCAACAAAAAATCACCCTGAGCGTTCATGCCCCTCTTGCGGTAAATCCGCTGCTGGGCGAGACCTATGGCGCCTTCACCAATACCGTTGACTTTGCCCTGGACATAGGCGCCGTGCTTATCAATATCCACCTGTTTAACCATGAGGGGATGGAGAAATACGTACAATCCCTGGAGCCTTACATCAGGCGCACGGCAGAGCTAAACCTGAAACTCTCAATCGAAAACACCCCCGAAATATCCCCTGATGACGTCAACAGGGCATTTGAGCTTATCGGACAGCTCGACCACATACCAACAGACCACGTGGGAATGTGCTTTGACATCGGACACGCAAACATCTTCCCCCATACACGCAACGACTATATCCGCTATATAAAGGCAATACAGACACACGTGCCAATCATCCACATCCACATGCACGAAAACTACGGCGATTGCGACAGACATTTGCCCATATTCACCGGCCCGGCCGGCGACAATCCCACCGGCATAACCGCCTTTGTCGCCGAAATGAAACGACGCAAATTTTCTGGTTCGATAATAATGGAACAGTGGCCTGAAAACCCCTACTTCCTGAACAACGCCCGTGACAGGCTGCTGGCAATCTTTAACGACAACAACGTCTGAGAACAAAAACGCTTGCTGTAAGGAAATCCTGTGATGATAGCTATAGAGCGTTTAAAAAGAAAGAAGGAGGGCGGCTCCGCTTCTTGGCGCACCAGGTCGCACCTGGCCCCCTTCAGAACCCCCCTTGACCCCATAATGCTTGGCACTGTCATCACAGAAATATTTACAGGAAGGCTTAATTGTATCCTCTTTATATTGCATGGTAAAAGAAAGAAGGAGGGCGGCTCCGCCCCCTCCTCAGACCTCCCC
>NZ_JABXWD010000292.1 GCF_019173545.1 Candidatus Magnetobacterium casense
GATGTTTATCGCACACACACAAAAAAGGTGGTTTATGGCTTATCATGACTTAAGGGATTTTCTGAGGGTGCTCAGGAAGAGGGATTTGTTGAGGACTATAAAGGCGGAGGTAGACCCCGTGCTTGAGATAGCGCAGATCAATGATCGGGTGGTGAAGGCTGGTGGGCCTGCGCTTTTATTTGACAACTGTAAGGGGTCGAAGTTTTCGTGTGCGGTCAATCTGTTTGGGTCTTTTGAGCGGATGGCGTTGGCGTTGCAGGTTGACAATATTGATGTGATTGGCCAAGAGATACTGGAGTTTCTGGAGCCTGATATTCCGACCAATTTCATGGAAAAGCTCAAGGCGCTGCCAAAGCTCAAGCGGTTGGCCGATTTTATCCCTAAGTACGTAAAGACCGGCCCATGCAAGGAGGTAATCAACACCGAAGTGGCAAACAAGGTGCCTCCGACGCTCCTTGATTTTCCGGTCTTACAGACGTGGCCTGGGGATGGTGGGAGGTTTATAACGCTTCCGATGGTATTTACCAAGGACCCACAGAGTGGTCAGCGCAACTGTGGCATGTACAGGATGCAGGTCTATGATGAGCACACCACGGGGATGCACTGGCACATGCACAAGGGTGGAGCGGCTCACTACAGGAAGGCGTGTGAGCTTGGCCGGAGGCTTGAGGTAGCGGTTGTGATTGGCTCAGACCCGGCATGTATGTACAGTGCGACGGCGCCGTTGCCCGAGGGGATCGATGAGATGCTTTTTGCGGGTTTTCTGAGGAAGTCGCCGGTGGAGCTTGTCCGGTGTGAGACGGTGGACTTAGAGGTGCCGGCCAATGCGGAGATTGTCCTTGAGGGGTATGTGGACCCTGGTGAGCAGCGTCCCGAGGGGCCATTTGGCGACCATACCGGGTACTACTGTCTGGTGGACAACTTCCCGGTGTTTCATCTGAGGTGCATCACGCATCGCAAGGACGCCATATATCCGGCAACGATAGTGGGCAAACCCCCGATGGAGGACTGCTACATTGCAAAGGCCACGGAACGGATATTTCTGCCGCTGATAAAGAAGCAGTTGCCGGAGATCGTTGACATGAATCTGCCCATGGAGGGGGTGTTTCACAACCTTGCCATCGTTTCGATAGACAAGAGCTATCCCGGTCAGGCACGCAAGATCATGTATGCCCTGTGGGGGATGGGACAGATGAGCTTTACCAAGATGATAGTCGTAGTGGACAAGTGGGTGGACGTACAGAATCCCCGCGAGGTCATCTGGAGGATCGGCAACAACGTCGATGCCAAGCGAGACCTGGTCATCCTTGAGGGGCCGCTGGACGTCCTTGAACACGCCTCTGCGTTACCGGCATACGGGGGAAAACTCGGCATAGACGCCACAAAGAAGCTGCCCTCGGAGGGCTTCACACGTCAATGGCCCGATGACATCGTGATGTCCGCAGACATCGTCAGCCTCGTGCAGAAGAGGTGGCCAGAGTACGGAATTTAATTGTACGGGATTTGATCGCACGGCCACGGTGCATAAAGCAAATTTCTATTGAATTAAATACAGAACACGTGGCATTTTTATGTGGTCAAAGGGACTTCTTTCCGGCCGGGGCAGGTGCGACTAGATTGCGCCTCGCCCCTCCCCAATAACCTGCTACTACATGGCTGAATATTAGGCCAAAAAAGCAGCAGGGGAGAGGCACCTTGTGTCCTCCGTGCCCTCCCCTGCCTATGCTTTCCCTGTCAACCCCTCGTGGGGATTTAACTTGAGTTTAAGCGTTACTTACTTTGTGGTTGTGGCTGCCTTGCCGGTCTTTTTCTTGAGGGAAGCCTGTGCGGCTGCCAACCTTGCAAGCGGCACCCTGTACGGTGAACAACTGACGTAGTCCATGCCGGCGCTGAAACAGAACTCTACCGACTTGGCCTCTCCGCCGTGCTCGCCGCAAATTCCGACCTTCAACTTCGGCTTGACCGAACGGCCCTTCTTGATACCGATCTCTATGAGCTGACCCACGCCTTCAATATCGATGCTTACAAACGGGTCCTCCGGCAGCACCTTTTTGTCAACGTAGAACGGCAGGAACATCCCGGCATCGTCACGGCTCAGTCCAAAGGTGGTCTGCGTGAGGTCGTTTGTACCAAACGAGAAGAAGTCCGCAAGCTCTGCGATCTTATCAGCGTTCAGAGCAGCTCTTGGAAGCTCGATCATCGTCCCGACGGTGTAATCTACCGATACGCCACCGGCCTTGACGATCTCATCTGCTATCTTTACGGTCATGTCTCTGAGTATCCTGAGCTCCTCGCGCAGGGCTACCAGCGGGATCATGATCTCAGGCTTGGCATCTACGCCGGCCTTTTTGAGTTCGACTGCGGCTTCCATGATGGCCCTTACCTGGATTTCGTATATCTCCGGATAGGTGATACCAAGACGGCAACCCCTGTGACCCAGCATCGGGTTGAACTCGTGCAGGGAGGCGTTTTTGGCATGGAGCTTTTCGCTCGATACGCCCATCTCTTTTGCCAGGGCGTTGATGTCCTCATCGGTGTGTGGGAGGAACTCATGAAGGGGCGGATCAAGCAACCTGACTGTAACAGGCTTGCCGGCCATTACCTTGAAGATGCCCTTGAAGTCTTCTTTCTGCATCGGGAGTATCTTGGCAAGTGCCCTACGTCTTCCGGCCTCGTCATCGGAGAGGATCATCTCTCTGACGGCCTTGATTCTGTCCGGCTCAAAGAACATGTGCTCCGTCCTGCAGAGTCCAATACCCTCGGCGCCGAACTTGATGGCAACCTCTGAGTCATGCGGGCTGTCGGCATTGGCCCTGACGCCCATCTCTCTGAACTCGTCCACCCACGTCATGAAGGTGGCAAAATCGCCCGATATCTGAGGCTCTATAAGTTTGGTCTCACCAAGGATGACCTCTCCGGTGGAACCGTTAATTGTTACCCAATCGCCCTCTTTTACCGTGGTGCCCTTGGCGGTAAACTTCTTGCCATCGGCATCCACTGCGAGGTCTCCGCATCCTGCCACGCAGGGCTTACCCATACCTCTTGCCACAACGGCTGCGTGCGAGGTCATACCACCACGTGCCGTCAGGATTCCCTGGGCGGCGTGCATTCCACCGATGTCCTCGGGGGAGGTCTCAAGCCTGACAAGCAGGACCTTTTCGCCTTTTTCTGCCCATTCTTCGGCGGCTTTTGCTGTGAACACTGCCTTACCAACGGCTGCACCAGGGGATGCAGGAAGACCCTTTGCCAGCTTGGTGAGCTGCATTTTGGGGTCGATCATCGGGTGCAGGAACTGGTCTAACTGCGGCGGCTCTACTCTAAGCACGGCCGTTTGTTTGTCGATCTTGCCCTCAGCGACGAGGTCCATGGCGATCTTCAGGGCTGCGGCTGCGGTTCTCTTGCCGACCCTCGTCTGGAGCATAAAGAGCTTCTTCTCCTGGATCGTAAACTCCAGGTCGAGCATGTCTTTGTAGTGGTCTTCCAACCTGCGATAGATTGCAAGCAGGTCGTTGTAGGCATCTGGCATGTCCTTGGCCAGCTCGTCTACGTGCATAGGTGTGCGGATACCGGCGACGACGTCCTCACCCTGGGCATTGATCAGACACTCACCGAAGAACTTGTTCTCACCGGTGGATGGGTTTCTCGTAAATGCGACACCCGTTCCGGAGGTGTTGCCCATGTTGCCAAACACCATTGTCTGGACGTTTACGGCTGTTCCGAGGTCGTGTGATATCTGGTTGATCTTTCTGTAGGTGATAGCCCTCTCACCGTTCCATGAATCGAATACGGCGTTGATGGCGCCCTTGAGCTGCTCGTAGACGTCCTGCGGGAAGTCGGTGCCGGTCTCGTTCTTATAAGTCACCTTGAACTCGGCAACCAGCTCTTTGAGCTCGTCAACGGTGAACTCGGTGTCGTGCGTGATGCCCCTCTTGGTCTTTTTGTGTTCGAGCTGATGCTCAAACTTGTTCCTGTTGACGTTCTTGCAGATGGAGCCGTACATGGTGATAAACCGTCTGTAGGCATCGTAGCCGAACCACTCGTTGCCGCTCATTGCGATAACGCCGTTGATGGTCTGGTCATTGATACCGAGGTTGAGGACTGTGTCCATCATGCCCGGCATCGAGAACTTTGCACCGGAACGAACCGATACCAGCAGCGGTCTCTGTGGGTCACCGAACTTGAGGTTCATGATTCCCTCGACCCTCTTGAGGGATTCCATTGCCTGGTCCCACATGCCTTCGGGGTACTGGTTGTTGTTTGCGAAGTACGGAGCGCATGTCTCCGTCGTGATAGTAAAGCCCGGAGGGACTGGTATGCCAAGATTGGTCATTTCAGCCAATCCTGCACCCTTACCACCCAGCAGGTCCTTCATATCACCAGCGCCGTCTGCCTTACCGGCACCAAAAAAATACACGTACTGTTTCGCCATAGTATAGCCTCCTGTTTCGTTTGAAATTATCTAATTCTTAATCCATTCATAAATATCAGTATC
>NZ_JABXWD010000293.1 GCF_019173545.1 Candidatus Magnetobacterium casense
TCTCCCACCGTAAACCCTTCCCAAGAGTTTGAAGAACGATACCGCAAGAGGATCATACTTGACCACAACACATTTAACACGAAGGGACTTGGCCTGATCGATTCCTTCACTCTCGATCTCGATCAAGTTTTTGTCGATGTACGAATAGATCCAAGCAGCAATCCTAACAAGCCTTTGACAAACCTGATAGAAACCAAAGAGCTTGCTCAGACAAAGCACATATGGGATTTCATACGTATCAGCGAGGATGGACGCAAGAAAAATCAAAGGGTTGAAGGTTATGCCCTGATTGGTCCACCAGGCTGTGGAAAGACCACTCTGCTTCAGAATATCGCTGTCATTCTTGCGGACAAACGTCATGGTCTGTATAATATACGTCCGTATGTACCAATCTTTATCCCGATAAGGCAGGTTGTAAAAGGCATAGTAAAAGAGTCAAAATCGAAAAAACCTAAAAATCTTAATCTTGGAGACATTGCAAAGGGTTATTTTAGCAATGAGGGGTTATTTCCCAATCTCAAACCGTTCGATACGTGGTTTGAGGATAAGCTGAAGACGGGTGAATGTATAGTTCTCCTTGATGGCCTGGATGAAGTTGGAGACGAGGAGGATAGAAAGAAGGTCTCAGCTTGGGTCAATCAACAGATCAATACGTATACGGAAAGTTTGTTTCTCCTGACGTCGCGTCCACTTGGGTATAAGGTTGCCCCACTTCATGGCGCTTATATCCTCGAAGTGCAGAACTTTAATGCCGAACAGGTAAAACGCTTTGTCAACAACTGGTACCTTGCAAACGAGAAAAGAAGTGAGGGTAACGTAGACAACTATAGAGTGCGTGAGAGAGCCAACCGTGGAGCTGCAGACCTCCTTCAGCGTCTGCAAACAGTTCCGACGCTTAGTGCCCTTACAGCAAATCCCCTGCTATTGACGATGATAGCGATGGTTCATAGGTATAGAAGCGCTCTGCCCGGCAGTCGCTCTGAACTTTATGGAGAGATATGCGAGGTAATGCTATCTCGTTGGCGTCAAGTGAAAGGGATAAATGACGAATTTAGCTCCACTCAAAAAAGAAGTGTCCTGGAGACACTTGCCTGCCATATGATGGAAAAGAAGATACGCGAGATATCAAGAAAAGATGCTATTAAGATCACTCTGAAAGCCTTGCGCCGTATAGGCGTTAAAAAAGATGATGAAGATGCTTTTTTTCTAAGCCTGCAAGGGACAAGCGGCCTTTTAGTCGAACGGGAAGAGGGGATACTTGGCTTTGCCCACCTTACGTTTCAGGAGTTTTTAACCGTTTCATGCTGGTTGAACAAGGCCGACAGTACCCGTGATTGGCGCAATCTTGTCAGTGACAGTTGGTGGCATGAGACACTGAGATTGTATGCAACCCGTGGGGACGCTACAGACATCATCAATGCCTGTCTTGAGGTAAAAACGGTATCTGCTTTAACACTGGCCCTTGAGTGTCTTGAAGAGGTACAACTGATTGACGTTGAAGTTCGCGAGGCCATTGAAGGATTTTTTGCACGCAATCTTGAATCTGATGATGAAAACCTGCGAAGGATTGCCTTGGAAGTCATCATGAACCGACAGCTTAAATTATTCACCCCTATAGATGACAAGCGGCAAATAAGCAACGATTATGTAATATGTGCTCAATACCAGTTGTTTATTGACGATATGCGAAAAAAGGAAAGATATCTACAACCTGACCATTGGTTGGACTATACATTTCCAACAGGCAGTGCCAATGAACCAATTACTGGCGTCAGACTTAACAATGCAGAGGAGTTTTGCAAATGGCTTACGGAGAGGCAGGGTGGAACAATAACGATGTTGTATCGTCTACCAACGTTGCAAGAGGCTCGCCTATAGAAAATATATGGCTCGTATCTCTGAATGCACTTGTATCGGCTTTGATGAAATGAAAGCCAAAGAAAGAGACAAAAACAAAGACGCTCAACAATACGCTTTACGCCTCTACCTCTGGAGCCAGTTGATCCTGGCCAGGGTGGAGGGCAAACTTCCGGCGTGGGAGGGTATCCGCCTCGTCCGCGAACAGGTCAGATAGCCAATCGTGCTACTTTTACGGGGTCACGGGCATACGTGTTAAGCTAAGGTAGGATCAACATTAATTAGCGTTTCTTGTTTTTGATTGAGCAAGGCTAAGGCTCTTATATCCTTCTACGCTGTGGCAGACATGACGAATATTTCTGATGTTCGATGAGACATTTTACATATCTTCCACACAGGGGTTGAAACCAAACTTAACCGCGGATGCCAGACATATCAACCCTTGGAGTGCATCTGAGGGGTGTGACTGCCGCATCCGTTGTAATGCCGTGCGTTGTTGTAACCGTTGTGATTGCCGGGATGCTCTCTGCGTGAATGGGGGAGACAACGGCGTTGGTCTCTACTGCAAGACTTGCGATGTTGCCATCGCCCGGCACGAGTGCAAGGAGCATGTCCTTGTCCGTTGAGGCTTTGATTTTTATAGCCCCACCGACGACAAGGCTGCTACTTAAACCATTACCCGTGCCGATATCCAACGTAAAAGCACTGCCCCAGGCACCGTAGTCCCCGCCGTAGGCATACTGGCGGCGTAGAGCGCCATTGGGGGCAAGCCCCAGAAGCCACAACGCAGAACCGGAGAGACCACCAAAAGACGTCGTAGTACCCGAAACAACAAAACCGCCATCGGTAACAACGTTGACAGCATAAGAGCGGTCATCTCCCCCGCCGACACCACCATAGGCGTATTGCCAGAGGATTTGTCCCTCCGCATCCGTCCTGATGACGGCAATGGCCGTATTGGTTGTGGCGATGTGATAGCCTGAGACGATAAACCCGCCATCTGCAAGTGGTTTGACAGAGTACGCCCCCACCGGGTCTGCCCCCTTGATGACCCTCTGCCACCGGGGATTGCCATCGGCGTCAAGCCTCAGAAGGATGATGCCCCTTTGACTGCCATCCGGTGCATTGGTCTGACCTGCAACGATGAATCCCTCCTGCGGGACTTCCTCGATGGCATAGGTGTTTTCGATGCTGCTGCTTCCATAGGTCTTTTGCCAGAGTACGTTGCCATCAGCGTCAAGCCTCAACAGCCAGATATCGTCTGCCCCACTGCCAAAAGACCCCGTGTAACCGGCAACAATAAACCCGCCGTCGCCCAGTACCCGTATGGCCTTTGCGTAATCTACGCCGGTGCCGCCAAACGTCTTACTCCACTGTATGGAGCCATCGTCGTTGAGGCGCAACACCCACGCATCGCTGTATCCAGCGCCAAAGGAACTCGTATACCCCGCCGCAACAAATCCACCGTCGCCCAGTTCAATGCAGGACTGGAGGTTGTCAATCTCCCCCCCGCCATAGGTGTACGCCCATTGAAGGGCACCGGATGGGGTGAGCCTCACAATGATGATGTCCTTGCTGCCGGCACCAAATGAGTACGTCGATCCGCCAACGACAAACCCGCCATCGGCAACTCGATGAGCACAGTATGCAACGTCCTCATCATCACCACCTATCGCAATGATACCACCATACACTCCCTCAGCAACATCATCCCTTCTGTTATCGTCGTTGCCGCAACCCAGGATAATCACTACAACCATTACAGCCAATAGTTTCAAGGGTGTAATCGTTCACCCCCTAAAAAAAGAAAAAGAAGGAGGGCGGCTCCGCCCCCTCCTCAGACCTCCCCTGCAAGGGGGCCAGCCCCCTTGACCCCATTTTACCTTGTTGACAGTAGGATAACATCTTCCTATGCGCTTTGGATGCAGACCTTGTCATCCTGGTCACGTCCCTCAAGGAACACCCTGATGTCTTCGGACTTTGAGGTGGGCACGTTTTTTCCTACGTAGTCCGGCCTGATTGGTAGCTCCCTGTGTCCTCTGTCTATCAACACTACCAGTTGTATCTGTGCGGGTCTGCCAAAATCCATCAGGGCATCCATGGCCGCCCTCACCGTGCGTCCGGTGTAGATCACGTCGTCAACTAGGATTATGGTCTTACCGTTGATGTCAACGGGCATGTGCGTCTTTCGCACCACCGGCTGGGTCTTTCTGATGCCTAGATCATCCCTGTAAAACGATATATCCAGCGACGCCGATGGCACGTCCACATTTTCGATGGAGCGTATTTTTTCGACGATCCGCCCGGCAAGCTGTACGCCCCCCTGCTGAATTCCAACGATGCACAACCCCGTACACCCCCTGTTTCGTTCAATAATCTCATGAGCGATCCTGGATATAATCCGGCTTATGTCCGTGCCGTTAAGAAGCTCCTTACTAATCGTTGCCACCACCTTTAGATTAGCATGTATGACGAGGCTTTGACAAGTCTTAGAAAAAAGCAGCTTGATAACACCCTTATCCAAATGTTAATATAAATACTAAGTCATAGCAGAGAGTTATAGTAGTTAATGATAAAGCCGGCTCATAAATGGGGTCAAGGGGACT
>NZ_JABXWD010000294.1 GCF_019173545.1 Candidatus Magnetobacterium casense
AAATTTGGATATGTAAGGAATAAGACATAGAATCATCGCAAAAAAAACTGTCATGGACGGTGAGGGGGAGTTTTGTGTCTTAACTCAATAAGATTTTCACGGTAAAGGTGTGCAGTTCGATGGCATCAACATCAAGAGCCTATTGGAAACCAAACACCGCCTACTTGTGCAACGCGGCGCAATTGACGACTAACCGTTGCCTCCCCATTTGCCGAAGGCAGGCAACGGATGAAGGGTCGATACGACCCTTCATCCTTCCCCCCCGACCTCTACCCACCCTCCAACTCAACCACCAAGCCTCCGCATAATGGGGTCAAGGGGACTGGTCCCCTTGCGGGGGGTTCTGAAGGGGGGCAGAGCCGCCCCTTTTTTTCTTTGCCTTTGTTTTCTCTTCTTCCTATTCGCCCATCGCCATTTCTACCTTTGAGAACACCATCGCGGCGCGTTCGTAATCTACCCTGACGGTGTCGCCCTGAGCAATTGAGCCATCCAGTATCTTTAGCGCCAGGGGATTGAGGATTTCACTCTGAAGCACACGCCGCAACGGCCTGGCACCGTAGACGGGGTCGTAACCGGACTCCGCAATCACCTCCTTGACACGGTCGGTCAACAGGATGTCTATCTGCTTGCCCTTGAGATACTTGCGCATACGGTACAACTGGATGTCAACTATGCGCTTTAAGAGGTCCTTGCTCAACGCATTGAAGATTATTATATCATCCACACGGTTGAGAAACTCCGGTCTGAAAAACCCCCGCAACGCCTCCATCACCTTGTTGGCCATCGTGCCGGCATTCACTCCCTGCTGATAGGCCTCATGCACACGATGACGGTCCTGCAAAAACTCCTGAATATACTCACTGCCTATGTTTGAGGTCATGACAATCACCGAGTTCCTGAAATCCACCGTCCTGCCATGCCCGTCCGTGAGACGACCATCATCGAGGAGCTGCAACATCACGTTGAAGACCTCCTGGTGCGCCTTCTCCACCTCGTCAAAGAGTATGACCGAGTATGGCCGCCGCCTGACCGCCTCCGTAAGCTGTCCACCCTCATCGTATCCGACATAACCGGGCGGAGAACCTATCAATCGCGATACCGTGTGCTTCTCCTGGTACTCCGACATGTCAATGCGCAACAGGGCAGCCTCATCGTCAAAGAGAAACTCCGCCAACGCCTTGGCCAGTTCGGTCTTGCCCACACCAGTCGGACCCAGAAATATAAACGAACCAATCGGACGATTGGGGTCCTGTATCCCCGCCCGCGCCCGCCTGATGGCATTTGAAACCTTCTCAATGGCCTCGTTCTGACCTATCACTCGCAACCTCAGACGGTCCTCCATCTGCAGGAGCTTGTCTATTTCGGTCTCAAGCATCTTTGAAACCGGAATGCCAGTCCACTTTGCCACCACACTGGCAATGTCCTCCTCAGTCACGGCATCGGTCAGCATCTTGCCGCCGGCCTGGAGCACCTTGAGCTTCTGATTCTCAGCCTCCAGCGCCCTGTTTAGCTCAATCAGCCTGCCGTACCTCAACTCCGCAGCCTTACCCAGAAGCCCTTGGCGTTCGGCATTTTCGGACTCAGTCCTGGTGGCTTCGATGTCCTCATTTATCTTGCGGATGTTGGCAATCAGCTCCTTTTCACCCTTCCAGCGCACCATCAGCAGGGAATGCCCCTCGGATAACTCAGCCATCTCCTTCTCTATCTTCTGCCGCTGCGCCTCCGCCTCCGTCGAAGTGTCCCTGAGCAATGCCTGCCGTTCGATCTCCAGTTGCCGTAACCTCCTCTGCATCTCATCAATCTCTACGGGCATACTGTCAATGGCCATCCTCAGACGTGCCGCAGCCTCGTCAATGAGGTCGATGGCCTTATCCGGCAAAAACCGGTCGGTTATATAACGATGCGACAACGTGGCCGCCGCTATTAAGGCCGAATCCTTGAACTTGATCCCGTGATGTATTTCATAACGCTCTTTCAACCCCCTCAGTATGGAGATGGTATCCTCAACGCCCGGTTCTTTTATGTAAACAGGCTGGAAACGCCTCTCCAGCGCTGCGTCTTTTTCGATATACTTCCTGTATTCATTGAGGGTTGTGGCGCCCACACACCTCAACTCGCCCCTTGCCAGTGAGGGCTTGAGCATGTTTGAGGCATCCATCGCCCCCTCTGCCGCCCCCGCTCCCACGAGGGTGTGCAGCTCGTCTATGAACAGGATGATATTGCCCTGTGCAGCCTCTATCTCCTTTAGCACGGCCTTGATCCGCTCCTCAAACTCACCCCTGAACTTGGTGCCCGCCAGGAGGAATCCAAGGTCGAGGGCAATAACCCGTTTGTTCTTGAGTGATTCCGGTACGTCGCTATCAACGATGCGCTGTGCAAGGCCCTCGGCTATGGCCGTCTTACCAACCCCCGGCTCACCGATGATGACCGGATTGTTCTTGGTTCTGCGCGCAAGTACCTGTATTATGCGCCTGATCTCCTCGTCCCTGCCAATAACGGGGTCGAGTTTGCCCTTGCGTGCGAGGTCGGTAAGGTCGCGGCTGTACTTTTTAAGCGCCTGGAACTTGTCCTCGGGGGTCTGGTCAGTGACGTTCTGACTGCCCCGGACATCCTGCATGGCCTTCATAAACGTATCCCTGGTTATGTTGTGCCGATCAAGGAGTCGTCCGCCTCCCTTGATTATCACGCCAAGCATCAGCAACTCCACGCTGACGTACTCATCCCCCAGGTAACCGGCCTGCTTAAATGCCTCCTCCAGGCAATCCCTGATCGCCGCAGAAAGATACATCTGCGCCATCGCCGTAGCGCCAACCACCGAAGGAAACTTGTCGATCTCCTTTTCGACATCCTTTCTCAGGGCGTTGGTATTAACCCCAAGCTTTTTCAGTATCTGTATGACCGTTCCATTGCCATCAGTCAACAGCGCAGCAATCAGATGCTCTGGCTGCATCTCCTGATTTCCCTTACGTTCGGCAATCATCTGAGCCTCACGCATGGCCTCCTGACTCTTTATTGTCAACTTCTCTATTTTCATGCAGTCTCCTTAAAAATCCTCATAAGACGTGACCTGACATCCTCCCGAGTTTCTTCTTCGAGATATGGCAGGACGTCCTCCAGTTGCGAGTTGAGGGCATCAATAATCCCCCTCATACGCAGTATTATCTCCACGCCGGCCTTGTTGACACCCAGGTCCCTGGTCAGTTGGATGATCATGTCGAGCCTCTCTATGTCCTCTTCCGAGTACTTGCGTTGCCTGTTGTAGCGCTTGGGACATACAAACCCCTCGCGCTCGTAGAGCCTCAGGGTCTGTGGATGAACCCCCAGCATCTCAGCAACCACGCTGATAACGTACAAAGGCTGATCCTTGTCCTTTTTGACCATCATTATTCTCTAACCATCCCTTTTCGCGGGTCGTCGGCATAGAGATTGCCAAGCCTCCTTACCGTGTCCTTCTCTATGGGACTGAGGTCAACTGGGACAACAATCCGTATCTCAATGTACAAATCGCCCTTATCGCCACTTGGGGCAGGCATTCCCTTGCCCTTGAGCTTGAATACCTTGCCGCTGTGTGTGCCATCCGGAAGGGTCATTATGGAGGAGCCATCCAGCGACGGAACCTCTATTTTGGCACCTAAGACTGCCTCAGGGAAGGTTACCGGTATGGCGGCGTGCAGGTCATTGCCCTTGCGGGTAAAAACCTCATGTGGAGTCACCGTTATGTCTATGACGATATCCCCGGTCTTGCCGCTGTAGCCTCCGTTGTCGGCCTTGTTCTTGAGCCTCACCTTAGAGCCGGTGTCAACCCCTGCGGGTATCTTTACCTTCATTGTTTCCGTTGTTGGCACCACGCCGGCGCCATTACAGGTCGTGCATGTCTTGGATAGCCTTCTGCCGGAGCCATAGCACTGCTTGCACTGGACGTCGCGTCTTATGTCCATAGGCTTTGTGACGCCTTCATAGGCCTCCTGCAGTGTCAGGGTCAACTCAACAACCACGTCCTTGCCCTTGGCACTGCCGGCGGTACTGGTACGACCAGCGCCTGGCCTTGAGCCAAGGTTAAAAAATTCAGAAAACAGGTCGCCAAAGTTGTTCAGATCGAAGTTGTTTGTATAGCGTCGGTCCGCAAAGCCATCAAAACCGGAGTCTGAGGCAAAGGCCGACCTCACAGGGTTGTCATACTCGGCACGCTTCTTTGGGTCTCCCAGGGTGTCGTAGGCCTCGTTTATCTCCTTGAACTTTGCCTCGGCCCACGGACTTCCGGGGTTGAGGTCAGGGTGGTACTTTCTGGCCAGCTTCCGGTAGGCCTTCTTTATCTCTTCCTGAGTGGCCGACTTGCCCACTTCTAGTGTGCTGTAGTAGTTCTTTATATCCGTTGCCATATTTACCTCGTTTCGATATCTTTATTTATTCTTTATTA
>NZ_JABXWD010000295.1 GCF_019173545.1 Candidatus Magnetobacterium casense
GAATGTCTACTACCCCCGAAACCGTAGAGTCTTTGTTTCAAACCGCTGTAACCCCGGCTTGTTCTCCCTCTGCTCTCCTCACGCTTCTCAAATGTCCCCGTATGTTTTTGTTACAGAATCGCCTGCGCCTCTCACGTCGCGGTTACTTCTCCGAGTCTTTAATTATTGGACGCTTGTACCACGCCGCCCGTGCCGCCGCTGTCATAGACCCGAACACGCACGGGGACACCGAAATCGCTCGGGAGGCTGCTCTCATAACCGATGAAGTATCCTCCTCCGCCGACCTGGACACCGGACGCCTTCCCAACGGCCAAACCCTCGACCAAGTTCTCGTAACGATTCGGAAGTCCGAAGAGCTAGCGTGCGCCATGTCTCGGGTTGCCAAAAAGGTTTTCCCGTGGCCGGAAACCCCCGCCGATGTTTGGGAAACGACTTCTGAAGTTCCCTACCACTACACCAACGATTTAGGGGTAGAATTTTCCGGCAGGTTCGACGCCGTAACAAAGCACTACAGCCCAGAACTGAAACGTGATGAAATCTGGGTGATGGAACACAAGACCACCTCCCTAGACATCCCGACCTTCTTTGAAACCGCCCGCTTCGACCTCCAATTCAGGGTCTACGCGGCAGCCCTCCGTCAACTATACGGAAATTCTCCGTATCCCGCGGGAGTCATCCTAGAGGCCCTCAATAAACCCTCCATCCGTCAAAAGAAAACCGAAACCCGCGACGCCTACATACAACGGGTTATGGACTGGTATTGTGGAACCGGAGAATATGAAACCGAGCGGGCTTCTCGGGAAATCTCCCCGGTCTACCACCGCGAGGCCCTTCGCTTTCCTGTCGCCGACCCAGAACTAGACTTCTTGTTTACCGAGTTCGAGGTATACGCTAAAAAGAACCCCTCCATCGTTTGCCTCTTCCCAAAGTACCCTCACTCTTGCGTTAAATTTATCAAGTCGGTTTGCCCCTTCCTTCCTCTTTGTAACGTTGACCCTGGCAGTTGGCCAGGACTGTTAAAGTGCGGTCTCTTTGTCCAGAAAGGACACGACAATGTCAATCACGACACCCCAGATTCAGAGTAGACTTAAAACCGGCTCCGACTTCCCAGAGCCAGAGACCCTTCGGATGTACATTTACGGTATGCCCGGATGTGGAAAAACCACCTTTATGGGTTCCATCCCGAAGTCGATCCTTTTAGACTTCGAGGGGGAAGCCCGCTTCCTGGTGGCCCCCCAAGCCAAAATTCTTACAATCACCGACGGGAACGACTTTCAAGACATCATAGACTGGTTGTGCGCCGAAGGCCCCAAAGGTTCCGGGTTCTCTACGGTCTCCATAGACACCTTAAACCTCATGGTTCGCTATTGTATCCCCCACCTCACCAACCAACACAACAACAAGATCCGTGCCAAAACCGGCTCCGACACCGGGGGCGGTCGTCTTATCGACGACATTCGTGAGTATGGACAGGGAGGAGCCGGATGGGGAAAAATCAACGACTATTTTCTCCTCACCTTCCTTCGCTTGAAAGTGGCTGGGTACGGGATTTGTGCCTCCGGACATTGCCGCACCGAAACGGTTGAAGATGTCAGTTCAACCACCGGAAGTCGAACGGTTATCCGCTCGACCCTTAACCCTGGTGTTCTCGACTACATCCAACAGATGACCCAATTCTGCTGTCGAATTCGCCACGGGCTCACCACCGAAACTGTTCCTCTAAAGAATGCCAAAGGGGAAGTCGTTAGCTCCGAAATCACCAAGACACGCCGATATCTTTTAGACCTTCTAGCCACCTCCAGTTCTCCTCAGTCCGAAGCCATTGTCAAGGCTCGCCTCGTTCAGTTTTTCCTCGCCCCAGGGACCCCAATGAAAGATTTCATCACCGTAGACATCACCGGGAACACCGGCTGGATATACTTTGCCGGGCAATATACTGAGGCTTGTGCCCGAGCTAAAGCGTCTGTTACCGAACAAGCCCAAAAACCATTAACGAAGGAGAACAGCTAATGCCAACAATCAGCGAGGAGTTTCGTCTTGCATCCGAAGGCGTCCAAAAAGACATCGACGCCGCAGAAATCTTCGACAACTGGACCCCCCCAGTCGCTCCGGGGGGAACCGTCTTTGCGTGCATCCTAAAGAAGATAAAATGCACGATGGAAGAAGACGAAAAGAAGGGGCAGTATGCTCGGATTATTATGGAATGGCTTATCACCGACGGCATTTACAAAGGCCGCACATTTGCCACCTTCCATAAGTCCATCTATCCGGGCACTCTCGTTCCCATTTTTACTTTGGCGTCTCTGTTAACCGGGGACTCCAAATACAGGGAAGCCCGGATGCTTGTCGAATCAGCCGAAATCTGTGGAGCCTACGAAGGAAAAGCAGTTGTTGAACTTTTAGGCCGCAACAGTAAAACCGGCTACGTCAACTTCAGTCTGGGTAAACTAGTGGAGGTCCTGAAGACTTAATATGTTCCTTTTCTCTTGTTCCATTAGCGGTTACAACAACAAGCTTGGCTCTGTCGCCATCTTGTTGTCGTCTCGCCTCCGGCAGGTAGACCCCACCACCTTCAACCTGGAGACCCACCCGGTAGCTTTAGGTGTCGTCCCCTCAAGGGGCGACTCCCCTCCAGAGTTGAAGTTAGTGGTGGGGGCTACGGCCCTTCTACATTTGTCTCCCGCCGTCACGTGGGTTAGATTACTCAAGTTCCGGCCCAATATACGCCACACACACCAGGGGCATCGGGTTTTTGGACCCTTCCGGGTTATTATCGGTGTGGGGTGTCTCTCTCGGCTTGGGGTCTCCATCCCAAAAGGTAGATTTGTTGGAACAGGTGTGTACGATGAGACCTTGAAAAAATGGATTCTCACTCTATCTCTGGACCCGTTACCATATTGTCGCCGCTCCAAAACATCCGAAACGTCTACCGGGAGTTAATGTTAATCCCGGAGAATGAGTTGTGGGGTGTAGACAGTATGGTCACTACGGTTATGGCTGCGAAGCTACCCCGTAATACGGAGCCGGTCTGCATGATGCTCCTCGGCCCCTCCGGTTGGGGAAAGACGGAAATGATGCGTCCGATTCTCAACTGGAGGGGGGTAGGCATCGACCTAGACACCATCACCCCGAAAGCTCTCGCCTCCGGTGCCCCCGGAGGCCCAGACCGTTCTCTTCTCTGTAAATCCGATCGCCGCTGCCTGGTCATCAAAGATTTCACTACCATCCTCAGCCGCCCAGAAATCCACGAGTCCTTCTTTGGCACAATCCGTTCAGCCTACGACAACTCCTTCACAAAATACTCCGGGGCCACCTCCACCTCCCTGGACATCCGAGCCCGCTTCACCCTCCTGGCCGGGATGATCCCAAAAGTCTATACCTACCTAGAACGAGACCAAGATCGAGGCTACCGCTATCTCCTCGTCTGGTGTCGTCGCTCCCACTCCGACGACTACCTCACCCTCGTTCAAGACATGATTAACGACAAATTTTCAACACTCACTTCATGGAGAGACTCCATCAAAACCAGAGTCCGCTCCGCCTTCCGGACTCTTTTTGCCACCTACAATATAGGACCGGAAGACCCCCCTCAACAAGACCCCCACGAACCCGACGCGATGTTTCACACCCGTGTCACAAACTACCAAGAAGAGTACGACGCCCACGTCCACCGAATCGTCTGGCCGTCCGTCACCCTCACCCCCGACTACCGCTCCTGGGTAAAGTCGGCCACCCGCATCCTCTCCTACGTGCGCCTCGGCTCGGGAGACCCCATCCAAACTGAAGCCGATATGCCTTCCTACTCCGGCAAATCGGAACGCCCCGCTCCCTTCCGTGCTCAAAAACAGCTAAACACCCTCGTCCAAATGCGAGCCGTAGCCGACAACCGAACCTCTACCTCCGCTTCCGACATTGCCTTCTGCCGGGCCATCTGTCGAGATACTCTCCCTCCTGGTAGAATTCTTATTCTAGACCGAATATACCAAGCCCAAAAAGCGGGTTCCCCCCTCAGCCTCGTCACTCTCCCCGTGAAGATCCAAAGATCTGCCACCTACGTCCAAACCGTCGTGGCCCACCTTTCTCGTACCGGCCTCCTAGACATCCACGAAGACACCGGAACCGTCGAGTTCTCCGCAGGCGTCCTCGAAGACCTCGAACGAAGTACCCTTTTGGAGAAAAAAAATGATCTCTCAGCTTTTGAAGCGTGAAGTAAAGGAGCTAACAAACGCCATCTACCGCATGGGAACCACGGGAAACCACAACAAGCTAGAAGATGCGGAACTCCGGGCAGTTAGACAGTTAGATGTTGACCGGGCGATTATCTATCTCCTGGAACGTTTCAAGGAAGAGATTCTCGCTAGCC
>NZ_JABXWD010000296.1 GCF_019173545.1 Candidatus Magnetobacterium casense
AGGTTTCGCAAGAAGGGGTCAAGGGGACTGGTCCCCTTGCGGGGGGTTCTGAAGGGGGGCGGAGCCGCCCCTTTCTTTCTTTTGCTACCATGAAATATAAAGAGGATACAACAATTTTGTACTGCTTCATTAATTCCCCCATTCTAATAATGCGAACTACCGCTGACAGTATCCTCTCATTTCATCATCGTGATCATATTTTTTCTTAGGGTCAAATGCGATTGCCCTGGCGGCATTTTGCAGGCATTCTACATAGGCATGTCGTTGATGCTAAAGATGGCCATTAGCATGGACATGACAATGAAGCCTACTACAACGCCCATTATCAGAATCATGGCCGGTTCGACTATGCTTATGAACCTCCTGACGGTCGTCTTGAGGGCCTTTTCGTAGGTATCGGCCACCTTCAGGAGCATCGTATCGAGGTGCCCGGACTCCTCGCCGACCTTGATCATGGATATGGCCAGGGCGGGAAAGACGTTGGATGCTATGATAGGCCCCGTGATACCCTGTCCCTCCTTGGCGCCCTTTATTACGCCGTCTATGGCCTGACGGATTACCATGTTGCTGACGACATCCTTGACGTTGCGCAAGGCATCCAGCAGGGGCACTCCGCTCTTTAGCAACGTCCCCAGGGTCCTGCAAAACCTCGACGTCTCAAGCCGCACCACGATGTCCCTGAAGATCTTCAGCATTAAGGCATCCCATGAGTTCCGGCCCTCCGGTGAGTTGATGTAGACCCTGAATAGGAATATAACCGTCGCAATCGCAGCAACGATTACCCACCAGTAGGCGATCATAAGGTCGCTGATCTTCAACAGTATCTGGGTTGGCAGCGGGAGAGTCTGACCGAGGTCTTCAAAGATCACCGAAAACTTGGGTATAACATACGTCATCAGAACGACAACCGATGCCCCGCCGCTTAACATCAGTATGACGGGATAGATCATGGCCGAGTATATGTGGTCTTTAAGCTCCTTTGAGGTCTCAAGAAAGTCGTTGAGCTTGAGCATGACCGACTCAAGGACGCCCCCCAGCTCCCCGGCCCTGACAATGTTGACGTACAGACGGGGAAAGACGCGCGGGTGTTTCATAAGGGCATCGGAGAAGGAACTCCCCTCACGGATGTACTTAAGTATCGAGGAGATGACCTCCTGCATGGAGGCGTGTTCGGATATCTCACTGAGTATGCCCAGTCCCCTGTCCAGTGGCAGCCCCGCCCCCAGGAGCGCCGATAACTCGGTCGTAAAGGTCAGGACTTCGGAGGCAGCTGAACGCTTTATCAGCTCCATTTTTTTGCCTCCTGCCTCTGCCCTCTTGCCCTCCCTGCTCTGGGTGATCTTAAGGGGTATGAGGCCGGAATTTTTCAGGGACTCCACAACCGCCCTCTCATCGGCGGCATTGATCACCCCTTCGGTGAGTTCCCCGGTGCGGGTGGTTGCACGATATTGGAAGACCGGCATCGTATTTCTTTAGACCTCCTGAGTGACCCTCAGAATTTCGGCGATAGTGGTCATACCCCTGCTGACCTTGTCCTTGCCGCTTTCCAGGAGGGTTTTCATACCGGCGTGGCGTGCGGCATTTCTGAGTTGTGCGGAGTCGGCATTGGCCATGATGAGTTTTCTGACATCGTGGTCGATGGTCATCAGCTCAAAGATGCCGGTTCTGCCGAGGAATCCGGTGTGTGAACAGTTGTCGCATCCCCTGCCCCTGAACAGTCTTGCCTCCGCCCCCAGACCGATCATGGCAAGCTCCTCCGGTGTGGCCAGGGTGTCGTCGGGTTCCTTGCAGTGTGGACAGATCATGCGCACAAGGCGCTGGGCCAGCAGTCCCCTCAGCGTGGAGGAAAGCAGGAAGTTCTCCACCCCCATGTCGATGAGCCTGGTGATGGCGCTTGGGGCATCGTTTGTGTGTAGCGTGGAAAACACCAGATGCCCCGTCAGAGCCGACTGTATGGCGATCTCTGCGGTTTCGAGGTCCCTGACTTCTCCGATCATTATGATGTCGGGGTCTTGCCTGACGATGTGTCTGAGCGTGTTGGCAAAACTCAGGCCGATCTGCTGCTTGACCTGTATCTGATTGACTCCGTTGAGGTGGTATTCAACGGGGTCTTCGACGGTGATGATCTTTTTGTCTTCGGTGTTGATCTTGTCCAGGGCGCCATAGAGGGTGGTGGTCTTGCCGCTACCCGTAGGGCCGGTGACCAGGATTATACCGTGCGGCTTCTTGATGAGACCGTTAAAGGTGTTCAGCAGTTCAGCGGGAAACCCCAACCTGTGCAGGTCTATGACGATGGATTCCTTGTCCAGGAGCCTCATCACGATGCTTTCGCCATAGAGCACCGGGATGGTAGAGACACGGATATCGATCTCCTTTGCGGCAATCTTGAGCTTTATCCTGCCATCCTGGGGCAAACGGCGCTCGGCTATGTTGAGTTTGGCCATTATCTTTACCCTGGAGATGATGGCTGGCTGGAGTTTTTTGGGGGCCGATTCCACGTCGTGCAGGACGCCGTCTATGCGGTATCGCACCTTCAGTTCGTTATCGAAGGGCTCTATGTGGATATCGCTTGCCCTGCCCTCGATGGCTCGTGTAATGAGGAGGTTGACCAGCTTGATTATAGGGGCCTCCGAGGCCAGCCCCTTGAGGTGATCGACATCCTCGTCATATTCCTCCTTGAAGTCGAAGGAGGCATCGCCAACGCCAATGTTCTCTATTATCTTGTTGACGGTGGCCTCTTTGCCGAAGAACTTGTCGAGGTAGTCCTTGATGAGGTTTTCATCGGCGCTACAGACATCGATATCGTGTCCCGTGGCTACGGACAGGGCATCGATGACGTCCATATCCCAGGGCCTTGCCATGATGACGCGCAACCTGTTGTCACGCACATCGCATGGGATTATGAGGTTGCGATTCAAAAACCGAGAGCTTATGCCATCAAGGACAAGCGGGACCTTTGGAAAATCACTGGCAATGACCACAACACTGGCGTTGATCCCGTTACCGGTTAATTGCTCCTGCATTGGGGGTTCTATGCAAACTCTACGAGTTTTTCGGCTATCTGCACTGCATTAAGGGCGGCTCCCTTTCTGAGGTTGTCTGACACTATCCACATGTTTATACCGTTTTCTATGGACTCGTCCTCTCTGATCCTGCCCACGTAGACGGCATCCATGCCGGAGGCCTCCAGGGCCAGCGGATAGACGTTCTTGTCGGGGTCGTCAAAGACCAACACCCCGGGGGCCGTTGACAACAGGGCACGTACCTCGTTGGCTGTGAGCTTTCGTTCGGTCTCAATGTTTACACTTTCGGAGTGTCCGCGGAAGACGGGTACACGCACGGTCGTTGCCGTTACACGTATGGAGGGGTCACCCATTATCTTTTTGGTTTCGTTGACCATCTTTATTTCTTCCTTTGTGTAGCCGTTTTCGAGGAACTTGTCTATGTGTGGCAAACAATTAAATGCTATCTGGTGTGGATAGACGTTGCGCTTTACCTCCTGGAAGCTCAGGATGCTGCGACACTGCTCCAGGAGCTCGTCCATTGCCTTCTTACCGGTGCCGGATACCGCCTGATACGTCGATACCACGATGCGCTTGATCCGTGCGGCATCGTGTATTGGCTTGAGGGCTACGACCATCTGGATGGTTGAACAGTTGGGGTTGGCGATGATACCCTTGTGCCATTTTATGTCTTCGGGGTTGACTTCCGGCACCACCAACGGGACGTCATCACGCATCCTGAAGGCGCTGGAGTTATCCACGACCACGCACCCACTGTCTGCCGCTACGGGGGCATAGTCCTCGCTGCGTTGCGCACCGGCTGAAAACAGCGCTATGTCTATACCCTTAAAGGCATTGTTATCGAGACATTCCACCCGTATCTGGTCATCCTTAAAGTCTACCTTAAGCCCCTGGGAACGCTCGGAGGCAAAGAGCCTCAATTGTTCCACGGGGAACTTTCTTTCCTCCAGCACGGAGATCATCTCCTGGCCCACCGCACCTGTCGCTCCAACCACTGCTACCACGTAGCGTTGCTTCTTCTTTAACATCTTACCGTATCTCCTGTTTGTTTCATGTCATAATAATATCGATTCACATATTATAACATAAACATGCAAAGACGGTATTTATTACCTGACATCGGGGTGCATAAGAAACTCATGGGTGCCTTGGGGAAAGAAAGGGGCAGCACCCCATAGGTGTTAAGTTAAGCATGATACGTATCCTCTTTAAATTTCATGGTAAACACTTTTTTACCCTGGTGACAATCCTTCTGTCTTACTTCTGATGATATCAGATAAGGCCGGCATTTTGAATTGTCTGCTTA
>NZ_JABXWD010000297.1 GCF_019173545.1 Candidatus Magnetobacterium casense
GCCGCCCCTTTCTTTTCTTGTATCGCACGCAATCGAAACGCGCTATAAACCAGAGATGGATACCGACATGAACGAATGTTCATATACAAAAGCGTAAATCCAAGCAAAAATCGAGGTGTTACTCTATGAACGATGATTCATAGTCTATGAACTACTTCAGATATTGACGTAGACCCTGTTGAACCTTTTTAGCAGTCCCTTGGCCTGGGCAATGTCCTTGTGTATCTGGGTCTTTAGCGCATCCACGGATGCAAACGTCATTTCGTCTCTCAATCGCTTGATAAAGTACACCCTGAGGGTGTTGCCAACGAGGTCGCCGTTGTAGTCAAATATATGTGCCTCGCATGAGAGTTCGTTGTCGCCAAAGGTGGGATTGAGGCCAACGTTTGCCACACCCTCAAATAGATCGTTGTCGGTTCTTGCACGGACGGCGTAGACGCCCCCGCAGGGCAGGAACTCATCGGCACAACAGAGGTTGGCCGTGGGGATGCCAAGGCACTTTCCACCCCGGTCCTTGCCCTTGACGACAATGCCGTCGATAAAGTAGGGTCTTTCCAGGAGTTTGTTGGTCTGGTCTATGTCGCCCCTGAGCAGGAGTTCCCTGATTCGGCTGCTGCTGACCACGAGTCCTCCACGTCTGACGTTTCGGACGACGTTAAACCCAAAGCCAAATCGCTTGCTCAACCTGCGAAAGCTCTCCGTGGTTCCCTTCTTGCCCCTGCCAAAGCGAAACCCGTGTCCGACGATTACGTGAGCTACCCCGAGCTGTTGCACGAGCACATCCCTGATAAACTGCTCGGGGGCCAGGGATGCAAACTCCTTGTTAAAGACGATACAGATGAGCACGTCAACTTCCGAGTTCTCAATCAACTGGGTCTTGATCTCAAAGGGGGTAAGGAACTTCATCTTCAACTGAGGGTTGGTAAACACCGCCGGATGTGGGTCAAAGGTCATTACAATGGCAGTGCCGTCAATGTTGCGTGCACGGCGCACCACCTCCGAAAATATCTTCTGGTGTCCCATGTGTACGCCATCGAAGTTCCCAACCGTTACGACCGGGCGCTTGTACTGCCCCGCTATGTCATCCAAACTCCTGACGAGTTCCAATCCAAAATACCTTGTGTATATATTACCACGCAGCGGAAATTATTAAAAGTAGGCGCCTAAATAAAAAACTCTCGCTGTAAATATCTACAGGAAGGTTCATTGGTATCCTCTTAAAAAAGCAGGGTAAGTTTTATTCCGCGGTTACAAGGCATGGATTCCTGCTTTCGCAGGAATGACAGTTACAGACGTTTTACAAGTGTGTCATTCCTGGCTTGACCAGGAATCCAGGGTGCGTAAAAGTATAGTTACCATGAAATATAAAGAGGATACGTTCGTTGTGTATGTGCTATAATATAGTCCATGGCAATTGAAGGACACATTCTGGATAAGGTCGGTAACGGACTAAGGCTCGACGCTGCGGATATATTGTCGCTGTTTGAGTCGGATGACCTGTTTGCGATAGGCCAGGCGGCCTCCGAGGTGACGTACAAACTCCACGGCGACCGCGTGTATTATACGCGCAACCACCACATCAACCCGACAAACATATGCGTCAACCGCTGTAAGTTTTGTGCCTTTAGCCGTTCAAGCGGTCAGGCTGGGGCCTATGCCCTCACCATTGATGAGATAATCGAAAAGCTGCAGGCATCCCAACAACCCCTCGTGGAGGTGCATATTGTAGGTGGATTGCACCCCGATTGGCCATTTATCTACTACCTCAACCTGCTCTCTGCCATAAAAAAGCACTTCCCACACATACACATCAAGGCGTTTACGGGCGTGGAGATAGACTACCTCTGTAGGATAAGCGGACTGGGGCTGCGGCAGACCTTGCAGACACTCAAGGCCCACGGGCTTGATACCATGCCTGGTGGTGGGGCGGAGATATTTGCGCCATCGGTCAGAGAGGCGCTCTGTCCCGAAAAGATATCCGCCCAGAGGTGGTTGACCGTACACGAGGCAGCACACGAAATGGGTATCAAAACAAACGCAACAATGCTCTACGGACACATAGAGTCATACCAGGACAGAGTGGAGCACCTCCTGGCGCTGCGGCAGTTGCAGGACCAAACCGGCGGGTTCCAGGCATTTATCCCCCTGAGTTTTCAACCGCATAACACCAGCATAGAGGCACCCTTTCCATCCGCAATTGACGACCTCAAGACGATTGCCATCAGCCGTCTGGCCCTGGATAACTTCCCGCACATCAAGGCCTACTGGATCATGCTGGGGGAAAAGCTGACCCAGACGGCCCTGCTCTTTGGTGCCAATGACGTCGATGGTACCGTGATGGAAGAGAAGATCGCACACAGCGCTGGCACCGACTCTGCCCCCATGCTCACGGTGACACAACTAAAGCACATGCTGACACGGGCCGGAAAGGTCCCCGTACAACGCAACGCCTTCTACGAAGAGATAGACTGAGGACGTTGTTTGTTGTCAGCCTCTGAGTTGACCGTTGCCAAAGACCACGAACTTGTTGCATGTCAGCTCTTCGATCCCCATAGGGCCGCGTGCGTGTATCTTGTCGGTGGAGATGCCGATTTCGGCGCCGAGGCCAAACTGTCCGCCGTCGTTGAGGCGCGTTGAGGCATTGATGAGCACTGCGGCGGAGTCCACCTCACGCAGGAATCTCATGGCACGTTGGTAGTTGTCCGTGACTATGGTGTCGGTGTGATTGGAGCTGTAGGTTGCAATGTGCCTGATGGCCTCATCCAGTGTATCGACGATGCGTATGTTAAGCTTCAGGGACAGGTACTCGTTGTAGTAATCCTGCTCCGTTAGCGGGGATATCTGTGGTAGGAGTCTTGTCGTCTGCGGACATCCCAGCAGCTCTACGGAGGCCTGCCGGAAACGCTCCACCATGGCAGGCAAAAATTCCGCTGCTATGGCCGAGTCAACCAACATCGTCTCCATCGCATTGCACGTACCGGGGCGCTGAACCTTGGCGTTGAAACATATGTCTTGGGCCATTCTGAGATTAGCGTGGGCATCGACAAAGACATGACAGACGCCCTTGTAGTGCTTCAACACGGGGATACGGGCGTTTTCAGTGACCGAACGGATTAGCCCCTCCCCTCCTCGCGGGATAATCAGGTCTATGAGTCCTTCGAGCTTGATCAGCTCCATAACGGCTGCACGCTGTGTGTTGTCGATAAAGGTGACCGCACCGGCATGGAGTCCCTCTGCGGTGAGCGTTTGACGCAAGAGTGAGACTATTGCCATGTTTGAGTGTATTGCCTCGGAACCGCCCTTGAGTATCACGGCATTACCGGCCATCAGGCACAAGCCGGCAGCATCGGCTGTGACGTTTGGACGCGACTCATAGATAATACACACAACCCCGATAGGTACACGCATCCTGCCAACCATCATATCGTTTGGTCTGCGTTGCAGGTTGGTGATCTCACCAACGGGGTCTTTAAGTTCCGAAACCTCTGTCAACCCGGCGGCCATTTCCTCTATGCGTTTGTCGTTGAGGGTCAGGCGGTCGATCATGGCCTCAGATAATCCTTTTTCCCTGGCAGCGGCAACGTCTCTGGCGTTTTCGGCGATGATGGCCGCCCTGTTGTTGCGGACCGCATCGGCCATGCCAACGAGCACCCGTTTCTTGACATGACCAGATGCCTTGGCCAGTTCACGTGCGCCATCCCGTGCCTCAAACGCCTTGCCTGTAACGTATTCCCGTAAGTCCATAAAAAAAATGCCTCCTGTTTTTATGCTTCAATAAGCAAGTCTATCAAAACCTGCTCCGTTTTGACAATACAGAGACTCCGCAATGTGCGTCTCAGGGGATGTAAAGGATTGCCGGGACTTACGAAGTTGCTATCAGTGCCGTGTGGAGCAGTTTTAGAGCTACAATAGTTTTAGAGCTACAATAGTTTTAGAGCTACAATAGTTTTACTAGGGCCGCTATGGCCGCAGACTGGGCAACAAGCATGGCCGCTACCCACTTTATTATATCGGATTTAGCATCGGATATCTTACTGTCGAGCTTACCTTCAAGACCGGATATCTTGCCTTCCATATCGGAGAACCTTGCGTTGACCCTGCCTTCGAAGTCGGAGAGCTTTGTGTCAAACTTGCCTTCAAGACCGGATATTTTGCCTTCCATATCGGAGAACCTTGCGTTGACCCTGCCTTCGAAGTCAGAGAGCTTTGTGTCAAACTTGCCTTCCATATCGGAGAACCTTGTGTTGACCCTGCCTTCGAAGTCAGAGAGCTTTGTGTCAAACTTG
>NZ_JABXWD010000298.1 GCF_019173545.1 Candidatus Magnetobacterium casense
CAAGTATTTTAATGGCAAGACCCATATGCCTCTGCCAACAAAGGCCATGTGGTATTCAGGAGCAAACTCGATACTCGGTAACAGCAAGGGCCACTACGATCTGGTTATGAACCTCCTCAGACACCCCGCCTATCGTGCCAAGGGTACACAAAAACGCCTGGTCGAGGCGATATTTATAAACGAGTGGTGGTGGACGGGTACATGCGAGTACGCCGATATCGTCTTTGGCGTCGATAGCTGGGCAGAGTATAACATACACGACATGACCCAGTCCTGTACCAATCCCTTTATGCAGGTCATGCCACTGACCGAAATCAAGCGTATCTATGACACCAAGAGCAACACCGAAACCTATAAGGGAGTTGCCGCAGCTCTGGCAAAGCTCACCGGAGATAATCGGTTTAACGACTACTGGGCATTCATAGACGAAAAACACCGTGCCAAACCATACATCCAAAGGGTCCTCAGTCACTCAAACATGATGAAGGGCTACAACGTCGAGGAACTTCTCAAGCTGGCAAAAGACGGTATCCCCTCCATGATGATGGGCAAGACCTACCCCAAGTTCATCGGCTATGAGCAGAGCAACGAGTCCAAACCGTGGTACTCAAAGAGTGGACGCCTGGAATTCTATCGCGACGAGCCAGAGTTCAAGGAATACGGTGAAAGCATCCCGCTTCACAGGGAGCCAATAGACGCGACCTACTACGAGCCAAACGTCATCGTGGCAGCGCCCCACCCGTTGATCAAGCCAAAGTCCCCGGAGGACTATGGCTTCTCTCGCAATGACCTCACCAGAGATACACGGCAGGTGAGAAACGTTGTCTATACACCTGATGAGCTATTGAAGTCGAACCATCCCCTCAACAAGCATGGATATAAACACATATGGCTTACGCCAAAATTCAGACATGCCGTCCACACCTTTGGTGGCGACCTTGACTACATGGCCGTGTGGTGGGGACCATTTGGCGACATCTACAGACGTGACAAACGTAAACCGTGGGTAGGCGAAGGCTACATGGATATCAACCCCGCCGATGCAAAGGAACAGGGGATTGAAGATGGCGACTATATCTGGGCCGATGCCGATCCCGAGGACATGCCGTTTAAGGGCTGGCAGGAACGCCCCGACGAGTATAAGGTGGCCAGGTGCATGCTGCGCGCACGGTACTACCCGGGCACACCGCGTGGTGTAACCAGAACGTGGTTTAATCTCTTCATGGCCTCCTTTGGGTCAGTCAAGGGACACGAAACACGAAAGGACGGTCTGGCAAAAAATCCTGATACGGGATATCAGGCCATGTTCCGCTACGGCGGACACCAGAGCGGTACGCGTACGTGGCTGAGACCAACACTGCTAACGGATACGCTGGTAAGAAAGGATTTCATGGGACAGGCCATCGGACAGGGTTTTGCCCCCGACATACACTGCGCAAACGGCGCCCCGCGTGAGACCTATGCCAAGTTTACAAAGGCAGAGGATGGCGGAGAAAGCGGCAAGGGTAAGTGGAGACCCGTCACACTTGGTGGAAGGCCTTCTCTTGAGAGTGCCAAATTCAAGGAGTATCTTGAAGGTAAATTTATAACCTAATCTAAGGAGGTATGCAAACATGAAAGAGGTATATAACTGGCAGATCAAACGAAAGATGCAGTACCCGTTTGACGAGCCAAAGCAAGAGAAGCAGTTTGCCGCTGTCTTTGATATAAATAAGTGCATAGGGTGTCAGACATGCTCGATAAGCTGTAAGACCACGTGGACAACAGGCCGCGGTCAGGAGTACATGTTCTGGAACAACGTGGAGTCCAAGCCATACGGCGGATATCCCCTGTACTGGGACTTCAAGCTCCTCGAAAAAATCGGGGGCGGGGCATGGAAGGATGGCTCCTATGCAGGCAAGACGATATTTGAAAAGGCCGCCGAAGAAAACAAGACCGTCGAGGGCTTTCTGCCCGCACTTGAGGATTGGTCTTACCCCAACATGGGTGAGGACGAAATCTACGGCGGAGACGTCAAGCAGGGTATGCACATAGAGACACTGCCACATCCGATATGGTTCTTCTACCTGCCAAGGATATGTAACCACTGCACCTATCCGGCGTGCGTGGCCAACTGTCCCAGACAGGCAGTCTATAAGCGTCCCGAGGACGGCATCGTCCTGATTGACCAATCTCGTTGTCAGGGCTACAAACAGTGTACATCCGGCTGTCCGTACAAAAAGCCGATGTTTAACGCCACCACGTATCGTTCGGAGAAGTGTGTGGCCTGTTATCCAAAGGTAGAGGAAGGACTTCAGACCCAGTGCATGGAACACTGCATCGGCAAGATTCGTATGCAGGGCTGGCTCAGTGCCCCGGATAAGGCAAAAGAGGACAACCCCATAGACTACCTCGTACACATCAAAAAACTCGCACTGCCGCTGTATCCGCAGTTTGGCACGCAGCCTAACGTGTACTACATCCCGCCTATACACGTACCAACACCGTACATGAAGCAGATGTTTGGCCCGGGTGTTGAGCACGCCGTGAAGACTTACAGAGAGGTCGTCCCTAACGATTCCGTACTGAAGGGACTCCTGGTGCTGTTTGGAAGCTCGCCACAGATAATGACCAAGTTTGAGGTGAAAAACGAAGTTGCTCATGGATACAACAGCAAAGGTGAGCTCGTGGCCCAGGCGCCGATAAAAGAACCGGAGGCGCTCAGGGAATCCTATGACAAGAAGCTGGACGTTTACCGTCTTGACGTAACGTAGTCAACACGAGACATACAGGAGGAGATAATGAACAAGAAGTTTATAGTTGTAATCAGCGTGGGTCTTGCCCTGACGATGATATGTTCGGGTGCCCTGTTTGCCGCCTCAACTGGCAACAACATCAGGGTTCACTACGTAAACAAGCCTATCACGCTTGACAGTGACGACCTCTTTAGTGCGGCAAAGTCTCATGACGTAGCCCTCATCGGCATGGAGGTAACCAATCCCCAGGCTGGTGGTGGCTCCATCCCCGCACAGGATATCAAGGCGCTGCACAGCAATGCAAGATATGTACTTAACATGAGCAAGAAGGTGCCAAACATTTCCGTCAAGGCCATACACAACGGAAAGACCATCGCCTTTCAACTGACTTGGGATGACAAAACCCTTGACGTTGAAACTGCGATAGATACGTTTCGTGACTCGATAGCCCTTATGTTTCCAGGCATGCACACGGGCGGACTCAATCCCTCGGCGCTGATGGGTTCCAAGGGTGAGTCGGTAAACATCTGGCAGTGGCGTGCAGACTGGCAGGCAGAAAAGGACGGCAACAGACCCATGGACCGTCAGCCTCAGACAGTGGGTGTACACGTGGGTCCGTCAGACTCGATCCTCAAGGCACAATTTCCTGGCAAACCCTCTCCCGATGCAACAATGATCGAGTACGTCGCAGAGGGCTACGGCACGCTGACAAGACAGCAGCAGCAAAATGCAACAGCAAAAGGCAAACATCAGGGCGACAAGTGGACTGTCGTCTTTGTCAGGGACATGAAGAGCATGGATATGTCTGATGCTGCCTTCACTGCCGGCAAACAGACATATGTAAACTTCGCACTCTGGGACGGAAGCGATAAGGACTTCGACGGCATGAAGGCCATATCAGTAGTGTGGACACCTATGATGCTTGACGCCGCAAAGTAGATATACATAGTGGACACGATTGAGCAAGACATTGCCATTGCGCAGTTAAGAGGCAGGATATACGGGTTGCTTGCCGGTGGGTTTAAGGGCCTCACTGAGGAGTACTTTCAGTACCTGCGTGGTCAATATATATCTGCCTGGCATGAGCTGGTGCAATATATTCAGGGGGGAGAGGGGTTTCTCCCCCTCCTGGACAAGATGCAGGGTGCGCTGGATGCCGGCAGCTTTGACGCCCTCTACGGTGAGTACTACAATCTTTTTATGCCAACGGGCATGATGTTGGCCATTCCCTTTGAGATGGAGTACGTCAACAAGGAGACGCCGCAACATTCGTTGTCACAGCAGGCGCAGTTAGCCGACATCGCCGGGTTTTACCGGGCCTTTGGGTTGGATGTCGCCTCAAGTACGCCCGAACGCGTCGATCACATCACCACGGAACTTGAGTACATGCACGTAATGGCGCTCAAGGAGGCAACTGCACTGGCAAACAATGACGCAGAAAATGCCTGCATTGTCGTCGATGCCCAACGCAAGTTTATCACCGACCACCTCGGTCGCTGGGCCGATAAGTTCAGCGAACGCCTCGTTGCCACTGATGGCAGTG
>NZ_JABXWD010000299.1 GCF_019173545.1 Candidatus Magnetobacterium casense
GGCTAGCGTTATGCCTAAATAGATTCAAGGAGGGTAACCGTAATGAGAGTAATGTTTCCAAAGTCGGTAATGAGCCTTGCAGGTTTATTGATGTTGGTGGTGTTTCTGTGTGTGTCATGCGTCTCTGAGCCTGTGCGCAGTGAGGGTGGTGATGGTCAGGAGCGGTTCTATAAGGGGCAACGGGCAGAGATCGTTGACCTGTTAAGGCAGTCACGACAAGAGATGTTAAATAACAACCTCGATAATGCCATGGCTAATGTCCTCAAGGCAATGGACAAGAGTAAGGCCATCAAGGATGACACTATGCGTCTGTCATGTGGCTTCTGGGTTATGGTGGTCCTTGCCAATGCCGGTAAACCTATAGGCATTGCTGAGTCTGTTCCAATGGAACTCCTAAGGAGTGATGACTTTGAAACCTTGTTCTACGGCTATATGCTTGCCATGTACGACATAAACGTCTTTGACTTAAGTGGGAAAGACCCGTTTGAGATGCTTTCTGGTTCCAGCATATCCGGCAGGAGTCAATTGGAGTTTGGTACTTTAAATGCCGAGGAACTCCGAAAGGCCGGCAAATCTCAATTTGCTGATTTGGCTGACGGTATGCTTAAATCCTACAGGGGGTTGCTTGAGGCATCCAAAAACAAAGACAACAACAAGGTCAATGAGTACAAACGTAAGGCCGGAAATTATTGCGATAAAATCGTATCATTTACGGATGACCTCGAAATGTTCAAGGATGACGATAAAGAGGAAGTTGTTATTATGATGTATATGGAGAGAGTTTTCGCCTTGCAAATTAAATTGGTAGTGACCGGTTTTGATAGAGACATGGTGGCTTATGAAAAAACCGCAAAGAAATATGCCGAAGCCTTTGCCATGGTGATGCCCAAATAAACAGAGACAGAAAGGAGGAATCGTTTTTATGTAATTGTTGCATCGGATTAAGGTGATCAAGAGGATAGTAGGAAGCCAACAACATGAATAGTTAAAAGGAGCTAAAAAAATGGAGAAAGATAGCAAAAGATATCTAAGAGTTAGTCGGTTGGGTCTGTTGCTCGTTGTGATGGCCGTTACGTTGTTGTTTGTGTCAGCAACGGTGGATTTGGGGTTTGCCGCAGAAGCGCCCCTGCCGGCAAGCAAGGTATCAACCCCTGGGGGGTATGACAACCTGGCCTCTAAGGCACAGAGGACCGGGTCTGTACGGGTCATCGTCAAGGTCAACGTGGCAGTGCGGCCAATTGGTGAGTTGTCCAAGTCCGATGCCGCATCGCAGAGGAGTGTGATCGCTCAGGCGCAGGAGACGGTGTTGGGAAAATTATCCGGACATAACGTCATCAGCTCCTACAAGTACAAGTTCATCCCCTATATATCCATGACGGTGGACAAGGCCGCCCTGGATGCCGTCCTTGCGCTGCCCGAGGTGGATAAGGTGGAAGAGGACATCACGATGTCGCACAGTGCGATGAGCTGGAATATGACCAAGATAGGTGCCCCTGACACCTGGTCAATGGGGTATGACGGCTCCGGTTACACGGTGGCTGTACTCGATACGGGCGTGGATAAGACCCATCCCTTTCTGACGGGGGCCGTGGTATCGGAGGCCTGCTATTCAAGCAATTATTCGGCTGGTTCTGCCTCATCCGTATGCCCAGGTGGTGTAACAGATTCTACATCAGCCGGTTCGGCAATGCCATACGCCGGTAACTGTCCCACTGAGAAGTGTGCCCACGGTACACATGTAGCGGGTATGGTGGCAGGTCGAAACACCGGTTCTGTGTCAGGCGTTGCCAATCAGGCATCGATAATTGCCATCCAGGTGTTTTCACGATTTGACGACACCACTGAATGCGACGGGCTGGCTGCTTGTGTAAAGACTTATTCCTCGGATCAGGCAAAGGGTCTTGAGAGGGTGTTTGAATTAAAAGACACATACAAAATAGCTGCCGCGAATTTGAGTTTGGGGGGCGGACAGTATTATAGTAATTGTGATACCGAAAGGGCTTCTTATAAGGCAACCGTTGACAATCTTCGTTCCGTGGGGATTGCCACAGTCATAGCCTCCGGCAATAAGAGTTACACCGACAGCATGGGTGCTCCGGCCTGTATCTCTACCGCAATAAGCGTTGGTTCGACGACCAGCTCAGACCAGGTCTCGGACTTCTCCAACAGCGTGAATTTTCTTAGCTTACTTGCCCCTGGGTCGTCTATAAACTCTTCCATACCTGGTGGTAGTTATGCCACGTGGAATGGCACCTCAATGGCGACCCCGCACGTGGCTGGGGCGTGGGCGGTTATCAGACAGGCAAAGCCCTCCGCCACGGTTACAGAGGTCCTCAACGCCCTGATAGCCACCGGGGTCTCTGTCACCGATACTCGCAACAATGTAACCAAACCACGTATACAGCTCAATGCGGCAGTGCAGTCCCTGGTCTCTTCAACACCAACCCCAACTCCAACCTCGACTCCGACACCGACTCCAACCTCAACTCCGACACCGACTCCAACCTCGACACCGACTCCAACCTCAACTCCGACACCCACGTCAACACCTACACCTACCTCGACGCCAACGCCGACACCAACCCCGACTCCGGGAGGCAAACACGTTAATTACGACTTCGATGCTGATGGCAAGAGCGACATCCTCTGGCGTCACAGCTCTGGTATGGTCTACATCACGCTTATGGATGGCTCAACAATAACAGGCGGTGGCAAGGTGACCACGGTTGGCTCTGACTGGGTGATAGAATCCGTCGGTGATTTCAACAGTGATGGCAAGAGCGACATCCTCTGGCGCCATAGCTCCGGTGTTGTCTACATCACACTTATGGATGGTGCAACAATAACGTCCGGCGGGTCGGTTACCACGGTTGGCTCCGATTGGGAGATCGCAGGGGTCGGTGATTTCAACGGTGATGGCAAAGGCGACATCCTCTGGCGTCATAGCTCCGGCATGGTCTACGTCACGCTTATGAATGGTTCAACGATAACAGGTGGTGGCAAGGTGACCACGGTTAGCTCCGACTGGTTGATTGTAACCGTCGGTGATTTCAACGGCGATGGTAGGAGCGACATTCTCTGGCGCCATAGCTCCGGCATGGTCTACGTCACGCTTATGGATGGTTCAACGATAACGTCTGGCGGTGCGGTCACCACGGTTGGCTCCGACTGGGATATTGTAGGGGGCAACGATTTTGACGGCGATGGCAAGAGTGATATCCTCTGGCTCCATAACTCCGGCATGGTCTATGTTACGCTGATGAATGGTTCAACAATAGCAGGCGGTGGCAAGGTAACCACGGTTGGTTCCGACTGGGATATCTTGTTTTCACTGGGGGACAATTACAACGGTGATAGCAGAGGAGACATTCTCTGGCGTCATAGTTCCGGGATGGTGTATATCACGCTCATGGATGGTTCAACGATAACAGGTGGTGGCAAGGTGACCACGGTTGGCTCCGACTGGGTGATCGAATAACACATGATGGATACAGGAGGACTGTAAACCGGCAATGACAACCACCGTGTACTTATTGCGTCATGGCAAAACCATTGGCGACAACGAAAGACGCTACAAAGGGCACACCGATGTCCCGCTCTCCGATGAGGGGATAAAGCAGGCAGCGCGTTCTGCACGGTACATAAAAAAGCGGGAGTGTCCCGCCGCAATAAAGGGGCACGCCTCAACCGGCATACAAGGCCTCTACTGCTCCGACCTCTCACGCACCATAGAGAGCGCAGAGATGATAGGCAAACCCTTCAACCTCAGCCCCATCAAGGTTGAGGGGTTGAGGGAGCGACACTTCGGCAGGTGGGAGGGGATGACCTTTGACGAGGTCAGCCAGACCTACCCGCAGGAGTTTGACCTTTGGGCAAAAAACCCCCTCGCCTTTAGTCCCATCGACGGAGAAAGCACCCTCGATGTAAGTGCCCGTGTGATGCCGGTCTTCTACGACATCATTGCCGGACACAAAAACGAGGCCATTGTCATAGTCGCCCACGGCGGGGTCAACAGGGTCATACTGGCAACCTTACTAGGAGTACCGCTGGAGAACCTCTTTCGCATCGAACAGGACTTCAACTGCATAAACATCATAGAGTTCCATGAAGACCTGCCCGTGGTAAAGGCGTTGAATTACGTTGCGGAGTTCAATTGACCGTTTCCGCCGGATTGAAAAATTTGTATCCTGGTAATAGTTCAGTGAAATGTTGTGTATAATCAACCCAATGTCAACAAGGTAAGAAGGGGTCAAGGGGGCTGGCCCCCTTGC